>CAIJEA010000670.1 GCA_903819605.1 uncultured cyanobacterium
AGGTACTCCACCCGATAAAAAACATTTTCCTGCGCGTAATCGGATTATCGCAGGACTTAGCCGTGTCACCTTAGTCATGGAAGCTCCAGAGCGATCGGGAGCATTAATTACTGCCTATCAGGCAAATGAATATGGGCGCGATGTGTATGCTTTACCTAATTCCCTCGAAGTGAACGAGGCGAGAGGCTGCTTGAAACTATTGGGTAAAGGTGCTCAAGCAATTTTAGGTGTTGACGAGCTTTTGGAATCTTTAGGAATGCTTCCCAATTTAGATCAACCCGCACCAACGATCGCTATTTCCGATCTACCTCTATTGCAACAAAATGTTCTGCAAGCGATCGGCTTTGGCGATCCTGTGGGCTTAGATTGGATTGTTGAGCAGGTCAAGGCTCCTTCTGGTGAGGTGTTAGGGGCATTAACACATTTAGAACTTGTGGGCGCGATCGCGCCATATCCTGGAATGCGATATCAACGTTTAGCCTAAACTATTTAGGTCTATAGCAATGCAAGTTTTGATCAAAATCTAAAAAGGCGGCGCTTCGCGCCGCCTTTTTAGATTTTGATTAATAAGAAAAGATTGATATAGTATCGTACCTTATCGAACCCTAGTTGTACTCCTCGATAGCTGCCGATCGCATACTTCCTGACTCATCGCAGGCTCAAGACAAGCAAACCCCTGACAAACCATCGCGATCGCATCAGGATTTGGTAAATGTTGATCGATT
The DNA here is from genome assembly GCA_903819605.1 of uncultured cyanobacterium. Classification (GTDB taxonomy): domain Bacteria; phylum Cyanobacteriota; class Cyanobacteriia; order Pseudanabaenales; family Pseudanabaenaceae; genus Pseudanabaena. Next base: position 726 of record CAIJEA010000670.1, read on the forward strand.
CTTAACATTACCGAGGGAAGGTATTGCGAATTGAGATAGGCATATTGAGAAGGATTGGTACGCACAAGTGTATGGTTGCGGAACCAGTCAAAGGCGACTAAGAGACTAGGACAAGCCACCGGACTATGGGTGATTACATGTCCAAATCGCTTTAGGGCTAACTCGGCTCGATCTAGATATTCGAGTTTTTCCGTAACACTGGCAAAACGGACTAAATTTGCGATCGCGATACCATTTGGTGAAGGAGTTGCATTGTCTTGATAGTTGCGCTCTCGTAATAGTAGATGCTGACTAGATTCACTGGTTGTGTTGAAATAGCCGCCTGACATCGTATCCCAGAAGTCCCGATCGAACTCAGCTTGGATTGCGATCGCCTGTTGTAGATAGAAATTCGCCTCTTCAGGTATAGCCTGATGCAGATCGAGAAGTGCCTTAATTAGTAAAGCATAGTCCTCAGACTGTGCTGCCACTGCCGCTTGACCTTCATAATTAATTCTTTGCAGATGCCCCTCGATCCATTGATTTTCGAGAATAAATTTGGCAGCATTAGCCGCAAGCTGCTTATAGATTGGCTTTTGGAAGGCTCGATAGGCAGTTGCTAAACCTGAAATCATTAATGCATTCCAAGCCGTGATCGCCTTAGTATCTGTTACGGGTGGTACGCGCCCTTCCCAATCGATTTCGCGAATATCATCTTGGTTACGGGCGACAGGGAATGCATCAGTTGGACGAGAAAATTCACCGTAGCGGCGGCGAAATAACTTCATTAGACTAGCTTCTATTTCTGATGAAAGTTCGCCAAGCTTTTTACGTTGCAAGACATTTGTTTCTTCAAAATTACCATTCTCAGAGATCGTAAATTCTTGAGCTAACAGATCGATTTCCGCAGCACTAAAAATCTTCTTTAGCTCTGCAAAGCTCCATACCCAAAACTTACCTTCTCTCCCTTCACTATCTGCATCCTGCGAAGCATAAAAACATCCCTCTTCCGTCAACATTTCACGCTGAAGCCAAGTTGCAGTGAGTTCACAGGCTCTAGCGATCGCAGGTTCTCGCAATCCTGACAGCCAGAGATTAGCGAGATATTCCATATTTAAGCCATTATCGTAGAGCATCTTCTCAAAGTGAGGTACTGTCCAAGTATGATCGACAGTATAACGATGCCAGCCACCTGCTACATGATCGAAAATACCACCAAGAGCTAAATCCAATCCTCGCTGTTGAGTTTTATTTTTGAGAATAGATTCATCAGATTCAAAGCGGCTTGCCCTTAATAAAAAGTTGGCATAGGGAATCATGGGGAAACAGGTTCCATAATCACGATTGGTGACAACTTCCGCACATTTAGCAATTCCATTTGCTAATACTTCATCGCTGATAATCGGCACAGGAATCAGTTTGTTAACTTGATGTAGGTTCCGAACGATTTGTTCTTTGTAATCTTGAATGTCTTGGTGGCGATCGTAATAAATCTCGCGAATCGATTGCAACACCCGCAAGAATCCTGGTCTGCCATAGCGCGGCTCAATCGGGAAATATGTCCCACCATAAAAGGGAACTAAATCATCGGGGGCTAAGAATAGATTTAACGGCCAGCCGCCGCTTTCGCCCATGATTTGGACAGCTTGCATATAGATACTATCGAGGTCGGGACGCTCCTCGCGATCGACCTTAATTGCGACAAAGCGCTCGTTCATATAGTCCGCAATTACTGTGTCTGAAAATGCCTCATGTTCCATTACTGTGCACCAATGGCAACTAGAGTAACCAACTGACAAAAAAATCGGCTTATTTTCAGTTCTCGCTTTCTCTAATGCTTCGTCGCCCCAAGGATACCAATCGATTGGGTTGTCAGCGTGTTTGCGGAGATAGAGACTTTGCGACTGCGCGAGACGATTGGGCATAGGTCAAAACTTGGCTTCGAGGCAATTGGTAATGTACTTTTTGTTGTTGTGTTTATATAGTTTAGCTCTTTGTCTCACTAATCTTAAAAGCCAAACAACTTATATCGCTTTAATAACTTTAGCGAAGAAATAAAATCCCAAAGAGAGTTGCGGCACGAAGAGCCGTAATTCTCTTTGGGATTATAGTGCAATGTCTTAATTTATAGTTTTAATCCATGCTGTGATATTGCTGGGGACAGTGGTGAAGTGAACATGGATTTGTTTGAGATTTGCCGATCGCTGTTTTTGTGCAGTAGCAATCTCAAGGTTATTCTCTAGGACTAAACTCTCAGCTAAGCCCCGATCAAGCACAGTTGATTGATGATCTCGTTGCTTTAAGACTTTGGCGTAGATATCACCCTCAATTTCTAGCTGTTGTGAAGTTGAATCTAGAGAATCTTTTTTATAAATCTTGAGATGGATTTTGAGATTAGTCAAAACGGGAATATCTTCTTCAGTATATATCTCTGCCCCATAGGGAGATAGCTGCCGCAATTCACCCATAAACAGTTCTATACCCAAATGCTTCTCTTCTAAAATGCGATAGGTAATTGGAATAGGCGTAGCTAGAGCTTTTAGTGATTCATGAATAGAAGGAAGTTCTAGGTTATATATTCCGCCGATGCCATAAATATCGTAGATCGAGATTGGTTGTGATACGCCTTTGGGTTCCACTTCCATAGATCCATTAGTTTTGACAATTTCCTCTATTTCTTTATAGGTTGTTTCGGCAATGAGAATCTGACCACCGACGGTGTAAGATTCGATCCGTGCAGTCAGATTAACGTGATTGCCCACAACGGCATACTTGGCGCGAGATTGCGATCCAATATTTCCTGCAACGACTTCGCCTGTGTTGATGCCAATCCCCATCGCAATTTCGGGCAATTCCATTTCCGTAAGCTTTTGATTAACCGATCGCATGGCTAATTGCATGGCGATCGCACTGGCTACTGCTCTAGCTGCGTCATCTTCGCGATGGATCGGCGCACCGAATAGAACAAGAATTGCGTCACCAATAAACTCGTCAATTGTGCCTTGATAGGGGGCGATCGCATCCGTCATCGTGCCCAGAAAAACATTGAGAATTTCAACAACTTTTTCAGGCTGCATCTTTTCAGAAATAGTGGAAAAGCCGCGCAGGTCACACATGAGAATTGTCACTTTGCGGCGATCTCCTCCAAGCTTTAGACCTTCAGGTGTTTCCAATAGACTCTTGACTACAGCATCGGTTAGGTAGCGACTAAAGTAAGTGCGAATTTGTGCCGCCGTGATCGCAAGATAGCTGGTCACAATCGCGCCACCACCAAGAAAGGCGATCGTTGCAGGCACAAAGGGCAACCACCAACCATAAGCGAAGGCAATAAAACAAGCGGCAAATAAACTTCCACCTAAGATAAGTACGCTGAGCGATCGCGCTAATAGTACTAGAATTTCGCGATCTTTCGTATTGACATTGCGCCATTGCCAAATCAGAAGCGAACCAGCCAAAGCCCAACTAAAGATCCACAACCATTCCCAATAGTTGTCCCAAACTTGAATTGTTGAGCGTCCATCTAAAGCGCTACTGAGTATATGGCTGGCAATCTGGGCGTGAACTTCTACTCCCGAGGTAAATAAACGGGTGCTACCAATACCACTATCAAGGGGAGTTAAAAATAAATCCTTTAAACTTACTGCGGTTGTGCCAATCATCACCACGCGATCGCGCATTAAATCTGGTGCAATTTTTCCTTCTAATACATCTTCCATTCGCACGATCTGAAAGCCCTTTAGCGATCGGCGATAATTAATGATAAATTGATGCCCGCCAACATCGGCATGACTGTATCCACCATCACGTTCGCGCAATCTGGGCGGCTTTAATGCTTGCTCAAAGGGAACTGTTTTTTCGCCATCAAGATATAGTAAAGCTACCTGTAAGCCTAAGCTGAGCGAGAGCTTTCCATCTAAACTGAGGGATAATAAGCCTCGGCGAATGCGTCCATCGGCATCAACGGGCAGATTAATCGCACCAACTTGATCGAGTGCGGCGAGAGCAGGTGGCGGATTAATATTAGAACTAGATACGGCATAATTTGAATCAGTTGAATCAGCGACTCTTTTTGCCCCAATGAGATTGGGAGTAGTTTTAAATAGTTCTTCTAATTGGGCATATCCAGACCCAACAGGTTTGTCACGAGCCAGATCTAACCCGATCGCGCGTGGTTTTTGCTGTCGGACTTTGTCCAAAAAACTAGCGAGGAAGGCATCGTCAATTGGCCACGCATATTTACGCACATCCGCTTCATCGATGCCAATAATCACGATCCGATTGTCTACAGTTTCAGGCGATCGCCATCGAAAGAATTGATCGAGCATGGCTAATTCGACTGGCTCTAATACACCAACTAGTCGCAACCCAATTGTAAAGATCGTTATAGTTGGCGCAGCGATCTCGATACCACGCCATTTCCATAGGATGTTCTTGATGCGAGAGGCGATCGCCATGATATTTACCTTACTTAATCAAGGTCACAAGTCTCTAAGTATAAGTAAACCTACAGCGCTTTGCTCTCAAATCCAAACCAAGAAAAATTTTTTTGTGGTGCGTTTGATCGGTAATTGCTGTAAAAGCTTGTGCTGCACGCTACGCGTGCAGCACAAGCTCAGGTGCGGATCTACTTAGTAGCTTTTTAAATCAGCGCTTGGTGGATTCTTTGGTTTAACTTGGCAACAGGTTTGAAATGGCTGACCGATCGCTTTATCCAATTTGACTGACTTCAAAAGCTCATTCCATGCACTCTTTGCTTCAATAGCTGTAGATGAAGCTGTTTGAGCTTCGATTAAAGCTTGTAGGGACTCGAACCATATACCTTCTTGAGCTAGTAAAGTAGCTTTTTCCAATGGATTAGTGGCAGTTTCTAGCTCTCGGAGTAGTTTTGGACGTGGCTCAATCCGACGCACTGAGCCGCGAACTGTCTCAGCATACGAAAAATCATCGTCATCGGTCAGACTAACCTCCCAAGTGTAGTTTTTATTAGGCTTTAGTGCTGGGGCATCTTCAGGTAGCTTCAGCGATACTATACCCGCCTCATTTTGAAATATATATATGGTTCGATAAACTCTTGTTGCTTTCTGTAACTTATCGTCTACTTCATTTAGCGTGAATCTAGCCTTTCCCTTTTTGATCTTCGGAGCTAGCAAATAGATAGTAGGACGCTCTGAGATGGTCAACGGCGCTGGTCTGTCGTCAACTTGCAAATCTGGGATCAAAGCAATAAAACAAGTTGTGGTTTTATCAACACATCCAGCACTGCGCGTAATTCCTGAAGCTGATACTTTAGGGGCATCAAGATTGCTTGGTGGTATATAGCGAACCTTGCGCGACTGGGCTTGGGCGGAAGTGGTAAAGAAGGTGAAGGGTAAAGCAATTACAGTACTTACAACTAGGCAAGTGCAAGCCGTTGCTAATAAGAATTTTTTTGAGATTGGTTTAGATAAAGACATAACGCGATCGCCTCCAGAAAAGGTATATATCAGGATCGTGACTTGTAGCGCACCGCATATCGTAATCCTGAGATGCTAGATAGTTAATTAAGAATGCAACTTTTACCAAAAAGTTGCTATGGACATTCGACTGAATATTCAAAACCCCAAAAGGGGATAGTCGGTGAGCAGTACCGACTATCCCCTTTTGGGGTTGAATTAACCAAGCTTTGGCTTTTTCTTTGGTACAGCAAAGCGTATTATAATACTTAGAAAATTTATTTAAATCTTTACAAAAACTATGGATATTTTGTCGTTAGGTTGGTTTAGTTTACTAGGTATGTTCACACTTTCGATCGCTTTTGTTGTTTGGGGACGTAACGGACTATAAGGCTAAAAAAAGCTAAAAAAGGGCGCAAAGCGCCCTTTTTTATTGGGATTCGCCGATTAAGGTAAAAGCTGCCCAATTGATGGGATCGGGGTACTTGGCTTTAGTAGTTAGCATTGCTTGACGTAGTGCTTGGGCTTTATCAGGATTTGCCTGAAAATTTCTGTAAAACGTAGTCATCAAAAGCACTGTGGGATCGTCAGGAACTGACCATAGAGATACGACGACGCTCGGAACTCCTGCGGTAATTAGCGATCGCGACAGTCCAATTACACCATCACCCGTTAACAAACCCTGTCCAGTTTTACAAGCACTCAGTACTACCATCTCTGCATTCAGTCGCATAGTGATGATCTCGCTTGCAGTCAAAAAGCCATCATCTGTTTTCCCATTGGCTTGACTAGGTGCAAGGGCGATCGCGCCTGGAATATCACCTTTTTGATACTCATTTAATAGTCCATGGGTTGCGAGATGAATAAATCGAGCGCTTTTCATTTTTTCGACAACTTGCAATTTGGTGGCTTTGTCACCAGTTAAAAAAGTTGTTTTCAACAAGGTTGCGATCTGCTGTGCTTCTTTTTCTGCACCTTTTAAGGATGGTAGCTGTAGCGGTGGATTGCCCAAACTTGGCATCGTGGGATTGCCAACAATTAGAATATCTTGCAAGTTAACTTTTTGTAATTGTTGTCGGGCTTGGTGGGTGAGATCGAGTACCTGAATTGCAGGGGCAATTTGGACGGTATAGCTATCGACTAGAAATTTATTTTGAGGATCGATGAGAGCGGCAAAAGGAACCAGAAACAACAACGCTTGAGGTAAGAAAATTACTCTTGTCCGATCGTCCTTAGGTAGCAAGTCTTGGATCGGCTGAATAAGAATACTGTGAAGTTGTTTCAGTTCATCATATTTGGCTATTACATTCTTAGGATCTTGTTCGATGGAGCTAGTATCATTAAATAAGCCCCGCACATCTGAGACTAGCTCGACAATTGGAGTATTGATTTTTGTGAGATCGACTTCGCGAAAGGCGATCGCTCCAGAAGGCTGCACTACCCAAATATAGAGTTTGGTATATTCTCCCTTCAGTTTTCCCTGTCCAATGAAACTGGGATCGGTAATCAGAGAATATTCGACTAATATAGCGTTCTGTTGTTGAGCAATGCGCTGAATATCAGCAATATTCACCGATGGTAAGGCTAGAGTACTTCGATCGCTCTTTTGATCTGCTTTTGTGGCTGTAATGGGGCTGAGACGACGAGAGAGAAGCTCGGCAAAGGCACGGGCGCGTCCGCGTTCAGCAATTTCTAGTGCTACTTCAGGTTTGCCTTGAGCAACCATAATTTGTTGAAGTAGATTAAAAGCATGAAGCTGCGTATCAAAAATAGAAACCTTGTCGTTGTCACTTAAATTAGAACGTAAGGATTCCAATAAATTCAACGCAGTCAGAAATTTTTGTTCTGCTTCTGGATACTTTTGCGATCGCCAAAGTGTATATCCCCAATTGCTTAAAGTCGTTGCTTCTAAGCGGCGATCGCCAATTTGTTCAGCTAGCAACCAGCTTTGCTCTTGAAAAGATAAAGCTTTATCATATTCTTCCAAAAACACGTAGGCTAATCCCAGCCCACCGATCGCGGCTCCCTCAAGTTGTGGATTTTTTAGTTCCTTCGCAACAGTTAAGGCTCGATCGTAATAGGAGATCGCTTCTTTATATTTGCGCTGAACGTGATAACCAGAGCCAATATTGTTGAGTGCGTTTCCTTCGGCTGCCCGAAATCCAATTTTCTGAGCGATCGCCAGACTTTGTTTGTAATATTCAATCGATTCTTTATATTGCTCTCTAACGCCAGCAAGTCCTCCCAAACTGTTGAGTAGAAGCACCACGCCATTGTTGTTTCCCACTGATTTAGCAATTGTCAGACTTTGTCTATAAAATTCATCAGCTTTGCTGTAGTTGCCAAGATCGTAGTAGATATTTCCAAGACTAGCGAGAACCTGTCCTTCTCCTTGTCGATCGCTGAGTTCTTTCCTAATAGCTAATCCTTGGTTCTGCAATTCTATGGCTTTGACATAGTTACCAATAGTGCGATAGTTATTACCAAGATTTCCCAGTGCGTTTGCTTCAGTTTGACGATCGCCTAGACGTTGAGCTAGTTCTAGCAATTGTTGAGAGTAGGCTATCGCTTGTTCGTATTTGCCAAGCATTTTTGATGCTTCTGCTAACGTCTCAAGGACATTCATCTCACCTTTATGATTCTGCTTTTGTTGATAAAGCTGAAGCGCTTGCTGCCAACTAGCGATCGCTAGATCGAATTTTTGCGCTCGAAATTGCTGCAATCCATTTTGCACAAGTTCATCAGCTTGCGATTTCGTCTCGATTACGGGAATGGTAGGAGTACTAATTCCTGATGCTAGAGACGCGATCGGAGTCGTTAAGCAAATGGTAAATAAGATGGCGATCGCATAGCTTTTGTTTTTCATACTCCTTTCCCAGCGAATAATTAGTGATGCGATGTAAAGCCTTGTATCACTAATTATTCACTTTATAACACTTATTCTTTACAGGGTGGCAAATTAGATCGCTTTGAAGGTTGGGCGCTGCGAGTGGGCAATGATGCCGTAAGGGTTAAAATAGGTTTCTTTGTCCCCGTCGGTTCACATTCTTTAACTTCACCAGCATTTGCTTGGACATCAGCAGTTCGTGCCGAAGCGATCGCATCACCGCTTAAGGAGTTAGCAGTCAAAGCACTAGCTGTAAGATTAGTATTAGAGCTAAATGATTGATCGGATAGTAGAACTAAGACATTGGGAGGGATACTTGTTGCGCCTATACTGATTGCTCCTTCTACTCCACTGCCTGTAGATGGTAGAGGATCAACAGCACCATTTGGATTGATTTTAGCAAACCTAAAAGAAGTATCTTTAAGGATTGTAATCGAAATATTTAATGGATCGGAGGCAACGCCCGCAACAATTCTTGGTTGAGGGTCATTGGGTAAGGTTAGTTCGATTCTACGCGGTGTAGGTGTAGCTGGAATATTGTCCTGCTGTCCAGCGTTAAAAGTAACAAGACTGAGAGGAATACTCTGTAATCCCAAATTTTGTGGGCCAGCAATTGGGTTTATAGCGCGGAAACTATTGCCTCTAATTGTAATTGTGCTATCACCCGTTGCATTATTGGAATTGCCAGATTGGATAAAGCCATTGAGCGTAACACTACCATTATTGGCATTCAAAGACACATTAGTTCCTGTGTTAGAAAAAGCCTTAATACTACCTGTGGAGATATTTCCATTCGTACTAGATATTGATACATTCCCACCTTCAATAGCAGTGCTAAAAAAATTATTACCTTGAGATGCAATAGAAATATCACCTGTAGCAACAAGATTGACATTAGTAGCAGTACTATTTTGTACAATTGTTCCAATTAAGTTAATACTCCCTGCCGTAAAAGAAATACTGCTATTTAAACCGAACAAGGCGATATTTACACCGCTGGCAACAGTAATATTGTTACTGGCACTAGCAATTAGATTAACGTTATTGTTAAAGTTAGTAATAGAAGAGTTAAAAGTGATATTATTGCGTGCTTGCAGAGTAACAGTCGTTCCTGCTGCCACGCCGTTGATTAAATTGAAATCGAGTGTAGAAGTTGTAAAATCAGCACCAAACCCAAGTGTTGCAGCTTGAGCTAATGATATGTTTGCAGCACCTATGACTAAATCGTATGGATCGAGCAGTAAGGTTCCAGTTTTTCCAGTTTTTGCCTGAGTGTTAACATTACCTTGAAATTCCAATCCAGTTTTTCCTGAGACTTCTACAAAACCTCCATCGCCTGAATTGATTCCTCCCTTCGCCATAATTGTTCCATAAAAACGAGTTGCGTGATCGCCCCAAACAATCACTTTACCGCCATTGCCTTGACTGATAGCATCTGCAAGAATTGTCGAGTCTTGACTAACAAAAGTATATTGAGCATTGGGAATGATTCCCTTTCCTTGCAAGTCACCTCCAATTAAAATAGTGCCACCACCGATCGCACCTGAAGCATTGAGATTTGCAGAAACTAATCCGACGCGATCGCCTAAAACATTAATCTCACCACCTTGGGTAGTATTGCTCGAAACGTCGATAGTTCCTGAAGCGATTGCCGTTCCCGCTGTTGAAGGGATTGGGTTATTGGCAACTAATACATTGCCAGAATTATCTATATTTAAGCCAGTTACGTTACGAAGTTCAGATGAACCTGTAAGTAAGTTAGGCAGATCTGAACCTAAGATGGATCGCTGTGCGAGTTCTTGCTGAGCAGCAACAGGCAGTTCTAAACTTAAGAGACTGCCTTCAGGAGTGATTTTGACATATTTACCATCTGGTACGGCGGCGATCGTCACTTTGCCTGATGGGGCAGCGATCGTGCCTGTGTTAATCACTAGTCCACCCACAAGGGTAATGCTTTGTCCTTGATTGACAGAAAGATTGCCAGCATTGATAACTGGTGCGCCCTGTGGCGTAATAGAACTAGAAGTGTTAGCCGCGAATCCAAAAGCTTGTGGATTACCAGATAGATTTTGGATTGCGTCAACACTGGTATTTACCCCAAACCAGCCATTACCCACTTGAATTCCATTAGCCGTAGTTGCTGTAAAGGCCGCAGGAACGTTCAAACTTGCATTGGAGCCAAAAATAATGCCCGCAGGATTTAACAAATAGAGATTAGAATTTCCGCCTGTAACCTGAATTAGTCCATTAATTATCGATGGACTGCCGCCAACAACACGACTAAGAATATTTTGAATACTTGGATTAGATAAGAAATTGGCAATCTGTCCTTGGTTTAAACCAAACTGCTGAAAGCTGTGATATAAATTTGCCCCTGCTTGCGTACCGCCTGTGATGTTGAGTTGTTGAGAATTATTAGTTGCGGTATTTACCTGTGTGCCCAAATCATTAGCTGGCACAATCGACTGAGCAAATGCAGTACCGCCGATGGCAAAAGGTTGGATCAACAGTAAGGCGATCGCGACTCGTCTCATAGGTGCGAAGTTAATCTTGATGACTGAGGACATTAGGTTTCTCCTTTGTAAAGAGTGAAGCGTAGGAACGTTTGAAAACTCTAATTATTTCGCCTATTTACCAATTAATCTTGCTAATGATGAAGAATGAATTTCTTAAAGTGTCATCGCCATAAAATTGATACTAGAAAAATCTTATAGCATTTAAATACTTAATCAATATTGTAATTTTTGTTAACTGTTGTATATTGAGTACAAAAAATCATGACTGAGATTTACTATCTTAGGTTATTCTTTCTTGAATTTTCGCCAACAAAAATTGATATTAGTAGCATGAGCTTATTTAAGTTAATTAGTCATACTCTATCGCGCTCTTTGATTTTTGGCTGTATTACAGTTGGCTTGATAGAAGTGGCAGCAGCAGAGCCTATACATGCTATCTCCCATCAGCTAAAGGATATTACTAAGATAAACAATTCTGATAGTTATCGAACTAAGCCATTTATTGTAGTTTCATCGCCAATCGCTCAAGCGATCGCCATCAAAAAAGTTGAAATCATTGGCAGCACGATATTAAGTAAAGAGGATTTAGATCCAATCTCTAAAACTCTAGAAGGTAAACAAGTAACTTCAGAACAAATCCAAAAAGCGGCTCAATCAATTACGCAAATCTACGCCGATCGTGGCTACATCACATCTCAGGCAGTAGTCGATCCGCAAAAGATTGTTGATGGTGTTGTTACAATTCAAGTAATCGAGGGTAAAGTTGAAAAAATTGAAATCCAAGGTTTAACTAATACTAATCCCGATTATGTGCGATCGCTTGTTGGTCTAGGAGTTGGTATTCCTCTTAATGCTACTAAACTTGAAGATCAATTGCGATTACTCCGAGCAGATCCTATTTTTAGGAATGTTGAAGCTAGTTTAAAGGCAGGTAGTCAGCCTGATAGCAGTATTCTGGTCGTTAAAGTCGAAGAAGCAAATCAGTTTGGGGGATTTGCTAGTATCGACAACTATTCTCCTCCCGCCGTCGGCTCAGAGCGCTATGGTGGTGGTTTGACTTTTCGGAATCTCTCTGGCAATGGCGATATATTTACGGCTTCATATTATGGAACTACAACGAGAGGTTCTAATCAATACGATATCTCCTATAGCTTGCCACTTAATCCAATGAATGGAACCTTGAGTTTGCGATATTCTCCCAGTAACTATCGCATCACCCAAGCGCCTTTTGATACTCTAAATATTCGTGGCAATAATAATCTATTTGATATAAGTTTCCGCCAACCACTCATTCGCTCAAGTATTGAAGAATTGGCTTTGTCTCTAGGCTATGCCTATCAACAAGGTCAGACCTTTGCTTTTAACGATCTCGCTATTCCCTTTGGTATTGGTCCAGAGCCAGATGGAACTAGTCGAACTAGTGTGATTCGGTTTGGACAGGACTACACATTACGCGATCTCTTTGGGGCTTGGTCATTGCGATCGCAGTTTAATTTAGGTACTGGTTTATTTGGTTCCACCAATGTTACTACACCGAGCGCATCATTTTTCAGTTGGCTTGGACAGGTTCAACGAGTGCAGTCATTGGGTACAGATTCATTGCTGATTGGCTCTTTAGATTTGCAGCTATCAGCCAATCCTTTATTATCTTCCCAGCAATTTACAATTGGCGGCGGTCAGTCTTTGCGTGGTTATCGCCAAAATGCTCGAACTGGCGATAATGGTATTCGCTTTTCTCTAGAAAATCGAATTGTAACTCTTCGTAATGAGCTTGGGGCATCATTACTACAAGTTATTCCCTTTCTAGATGCTGGCGCAGTATGGAATCATCCCAATAATCCTAATCCTTTACCGAGTCAAAACTTTTTAGCTGGAGGAGGGCTAGGTTTATTGTTCACGCCTATCGAGCGATTAAATTTGCGTCTAGATTACGCGATTCCATTTGTCAATCTCAGCGATCGCGGTACAAATTTGCAAGAGTCCTCCTTTTATTTCAGCTTGGGTTATCAGTTCTAACAGCTTATATAAAACCCAAATAAAGGGGGCGCAAAGCGCCCCCTTTATTTGGGTTTTATGCCCTTATCAAAACTTGCATTGATTTAG
>CAIJEA010000671.1 GCA_903819605.1 uncultured cyanobacterium
CAGATAGTTTATCTGAGAAAAGATTTGATGGCGATCGCTAGTAGTAATTTTAGTAATGATTTATAGGCGATCGCCTCGATTATCTTTCTACTAAAGGGTTTCTGAATGCGATCGCTTTGTAGCGAAGTTTACTTACTTTCATCCCGTTTTATAAGTTGTGGATAGACGATATCGGCAATCAATACAATTAATGCATGAATCGGCAGGATAACTAATAAAAGGGCTAAAAGCCTTGCCACAGCCATCGTGCCCTCAATTAGTTTTGACTTCGGGATTAGCCAGTCGAAAGCGGAATCCAAGAAATCTGCAACTTGTTTCTTTCCGTCTACGCATAACCAAGGGCTATGAGCGACGATCGCGTGTTCTGCTTCCCAAGCCCGCACAGTCTGAAGCGAACTCCACAGAGATGCTCTATCAAAAATATGTCCGAATTGCACACCACGAGGAGTATGTTGATACATTTGATTCCACCGAGTAGTAACACGCGCAAGGGGCGAAAAGCTTGCTGGATCGAAGTCCATTACCAAATCAGTAAATATTACAGTTCGTGATGCGCGATGGAAAAAGACAAGCTCATCAATCAATCCGTTTCCCGATCCAAAAATGCATTGGTCAATCTGTCCTGCCCATTCAGGTTCTGCTGTGTCCGTGGACAATATTTTGTCAAAAGTTAAGTCTTTGCGCTTTGGAGGGAGTCGGGGTGATGCATAGAGTCTGGCATCGGGATAGGCTTGGCTCCAGTCTCCAAGGTATAAGTGGTGTAAGTGATTGGGGGAGACAAGATATTTTACATCCCCAAGACTATCGATATCGGCACGGATATCGGGAGTGAGTTTGATTGGAGAAAGGATGAAAAGGCTACCTTCGTCGAGGCGAATGACCACGGTACGGTGGGTATAAGGATAGCGAGGTTGCATCGGAGGGCGGTAGCAGACACACCCCTTAGCCTCAATCGTCCATATGTTTGAGGCAACTTGAATTAGACCACTTGCTGGTTTGTTAGAAACTAGGCGAAAGGTTTGTACCACGAATTACCTCTGTTCGGATTGTGAATAGATATGATTAAGTATGGAAGCGGCTACCTAACCTATAGTTTTAAAGCAATTGTGGTTTAATTACTCCACTGAGGACAAAGTACCGCAGAGTCATACTTTCAGTCAAGTGCGATCGCTTCAATTATCTTTCTACTAAAGGGTTTGCTGGATGCGATCGCTATTTGATTTGTTGTTTTAGTTTATCGGGATTGACAACTGCAAAAATTGACTGGATACGATCGCCCGAAAATTCAAAACTAAAGGTGCTTTGAGGCTTTCCTTCAAAAGTATTTAGAATTCCGAGGCAATCGTTAATTTGAACAATTTTAGGAATGATTTTAGGTAAGACCTTACTGCGTCTAATTGCTACAAGAAAGCGTGCTATTTTGTCACAACCATGTAAAGGCTTTTGCGAGGCAATCGCCTGACCGCCTCCATCTGACCACAATATAACATCCTCTGCCATTAGAGAAATAAGACTATGTACATCTCCCTGATTCCAACTGTTTAAAAACTGTTGAATAATTTCTTCTTTCTGTTGAAGAGATAGATTACAACTAGGTCTGCGAACGATCAGGTGTTGACGAGCGCGACGAACAATTTGGCGACAATTCGGAATGCTCTTTCCAACTGTTTTAGCAATATCTGCGTAGTCATAATCAAAAACCTCGCGTAACAAAAAGATAGCGCGTTCGGTTGGTGACAGGCATTCAAGTAGCATTAAGAATGCAAAGGATAGGGACTCCGATAATTCGGCATTGTCTTCAAAATCTTTGTTAGATTCAGCGATCAAAGGTTCTGGCAACCAAACACCAACATACTTCTCTCGTTGCACGCGAGCGGAGCGCAGCCGATCGATACACAGACGAGTAACGAGACTCGATAGAAATGCTTTTGGAGATTGCACGATCGCTTGAGTCAATTGCCAGCGTATCCATGCTTCTTGCAGCATATCTTCAGCATCTGTCGCACTGCCTAGCATTCGATAGGCGATCGCAAATAACAAGGAGCGATATCGAGTAAAAATTTCTAGACGATCCATTTACTACCAATCTCTTGCTAGATCCATAAGTTTGGCTTTTGCAGTTGCGATCTCTTGCTGACGAATTTCGTCTGGCATGAACTGATCGGGAACTGGCACAACCGATACTTCATCAATGCCGATAAACCCAAGTACGGATAGCAAATAAGTATCGCAAAAATTCATTTTACCAAGGGGAGTTCCCACAACAAAATTTCCCGCACTGGGAGTAATAATGAGAGCTTTTTTACCTCTTGCTAGCCCTTGAAAAGTATAGGTTGCAGGATCGAAAGTAAAGGTTCGATTGATGCGGATAACATTGTCTAAATATGCTTTCAGGGAAGATGGCACGCTCAAGTTATACATCGGTACGCCCATCAACAAATAATCTGCCCAAAGTAATTCCTCAATCAATGTCTCCGATTCAGCTAAAGCTGCGAGCATTTCTGGCGATCGCTCCTCTGGTGGCATGTAGTTTGCTTTTGCCCAAAGTCCTGTTGGATGATCGGGCGGATTTGTCCCAACATCGCGCAGTTTGTACTGAATATTAGGGCGATCGGTTTGCCAAGCTTGAATAAATTCATCGCTCAGTGTCCTAGAGACAGAATTTTCTTTGCGAACGCTCGATTGAATCTCAAGTAATTTCATAGGTGTTTGTTGTTTACAACGTCTACTCATAAGACGATGAGCCACCGTTATTTGTGACAAACTGCTTTTTGCTCACAACAATAGTTTAATCAAATAAGATCGCCCCAATTATCTATCTGTTAAAGGGTTTGCTGGAGGCGATCGAAACCTTTGCAACACCATCAACCTACTAGTCCGATACAACAGCGTTGTTGTGCCGAGATCAGGATTGTCGCACACCTGCCAAGATTAGCGAGATCGATTCTTGAGTATGCCTCTCTAGCATGGCTTTGCTCAAAAGTTGCTTTCCTTGGGGAAACCGCTGAATATTTCCTGCGCCAATAAAATAAAACAGGCAAGCTCCCATGATATTAATTGCGGATTGAAATGGATCAAGTGAACGAAATACTTCTGTCCTCACACCTCGTTCCAAAATGTTAATCAAAACAGTATCAATATTCACCGAACTACTACTTTCGTAATATTTTCCCTGATTCTGTACTGCTTCATGAAACATGATAGTCGGAAGTCTTGGGTTACGGGACACGCAATCAAGCAATGTCCTCAGGAATTTTTCTAACGCGACTTCTGGAGATAACTGCTCCAAATCTAAATTCTGAATCGCTCGTAAAAGATCGGCGTGCGATCGCTCCAAGACTGCTCGATAAAGCCCTTCCTTATCTTTGAAATAGTAATAAATCATCGACTTGGCAACCCCTGTTTTGGCTGCGATCGCTTCAGTTCTTGTAGCCGTTAAACCATTTTGAGCAAACTCCTCTTCTGCCGCTGCTAAAATCACAGCTTGCGTTGCCTCCGCGTCCCGAACAGGCTTGGTGCTGTTGTTCTTTCCCGCTTTTGTTTGCGCCACAGTTGTTTTAGAGTTCAAAGAATTCACAAATTATTATATCTCACAATCAACTGAACGGTCAGTTGACAAGTCAGAGTAAATCTGATTTGATCGAGAATAATCAACTGACAAGTCTGTCGATAAAGTGGTGTATCATGAAGCAAGTAATCGTTATTGGAGGCGGTATTGGTGGAGCAGCAACAGCCCTCGCGCTTGATCGTGCAGGGTTTGAACCCGTTGTCTATGAACGTACTCAAACTCTGCGTGAAGTGGGTGCGGGAGTTGCACTTTGGGCAAATGCAACCCACATTATGAAGCAGTTGGATTTGCTCGATGCAGCGATTCAAGTTGGATATCTTACGACTAACTATCAGTTCCTTTCCCAGAAAGGGAGAGAACTAGTCAACATTGCAGTTGACGGATTTGAGTTACCTGTGGTGGCAATTCACCGAGCGGAATTACATCAACTGTTGTGGCGCAATGTTCCTAGCGAGAAGTTCTATTTAGGTGAAACATTTGAGCATTTTGAGCGGCAGGGCGATCGTCTCAATGCCTATTTTAGATCTGGCTTACAAGTCGAAGGAGATGCTTTGATTGGTGCAGATGGATTGCGATCGCGGGTTCGATCGGCACTTTTAGGTGATGTTCCGCCAACGTATCGAAACTTTAAGACTTGGCGTGGTTTGACCAATCATGTTCCAGATGCTTATCGACAGGGCTACATTCACGAATTTTTGGGTGGTGGAAAAGGCTTTGGTTATATGATGCTAGGAAAAGGCAAAATGTATTGGTATGCTGCCGTCACTGCTCCAGAGTCACAACCAGATGCGACGATTGGTCGGCAAAAGGAACTGGAGCAGATCTTTCAAGATTGGTTTCCAGCAATTCCAGAGTTGATTATGGCAACTGATGAAACCCATATTTTGACAACTGATTTATACGATCGTCCGCCTGCTAAACCTTGGAGTCAAGGCAATGTAACGATTCTAGGTGATGCTGCCCATCCAATGTTACCAACAATGGGGCAAGGTGCTTGTACGGCACTAGAAGATGCCTATGTAATTACCAAATGTCTGAAGGAAAATCCCGATCCGATCGCGGCGTTCCAACATTATGAAGCGCTACGCTTTCCTCGCACTAAAGCAATCGTTGAACAGTCTTTACAATCTGGCAAGATGGGTAAATTGAAAAATCCTTTAGCTGTCGGACTCCGTAACACCTTCATGAAAGTAATGAGTTCAGCAATGAGCAACAGTTTTCATGCTCTTCATGCTTACCGAGCTTAACTACTCGCAGGTAACATTTCAACCAAGCCTTAACCGACTGATAGAAAGATAATTAATCAAGTGCGATCGCCTCAATTCTCTATCTATTAAAGGGTTTGCTGATGGCGATCGCTATTACTGTGAGTCGTGATTTTTAGGCGATCGCCTCAATTATCTATCTGTTAAAGGTTTGCTGATGGCGATCAATTAGACAAATGTAGAAATAATTATGGAAACAAACCCAAACGAATCCATAGCTTTCGAGCAGCTACTTGAGCCGCGCTATTCATCTTTAAATTTTCCACAGTCACCTTTCCAACAGCAGTAATTTCCATAACCATGCCAGTCTCCGTATCAATCTGAAAATGTTCACCCCACAAATTCTGTCTTGGATGAAAAAATTGAACTTCACTGTTTGAATCATTGTCAATACCGCTAATACGAGTTCCTTTACGAAGATTGCAGGATCTACAGGCAAGAGCTAGATTCGACTCGTCATTTGTCCCTTGCTGAAAGAGAGGAATGATATGTTCAACCTCAAAAGGGAAGTTAAAAACCAATTCTGGGGCATGGCAGTATTCACAACGATGATTAGCGCGTTCTGCGATCGCACTGTAATAGGGATTCATATCCTTAGTTACTGCATTAAGGCGGTTGTTCGTGCAGTTGCTGCCCTTAGTTCAGCATCAACTAAATTATCTAGTTCTGCTTGTTGTTCCAGTAGCAATGTTTCTCCCCGATCGCGTGCTAATCGCCATAAATTCATTAACTCCGATAACCGTTTTTGTTGATCGGCGCTAAAAAATAGATCTGGATGAAAACTTTTGATAACGATCAGCGCACTGAAATCAGCTTCACCTAACTGAGCAGTTAATCCATCTAGAGCTTGCCCCGCAGTTTTACCAACCCACTCCTTATCACCTGCGATCGCCCGATAGGATTTTTCACCGCTAACACTAGATATTGGCAAGATTGATACTGTAGTCATTTCTCTAACCTGAAGATCTCTTACTGCCTCACATTATAGCTTTGAGAGATCTTACGATCTCATCAATGATCTATCTATTTGCTAGAGGTTTTGTTGTAGCCGATCGCTATTACTGTGAGTCGTGATTTCTAGGCGATCGCCTCAATTATCTGTCTAATAAAGGGTTTGCTGGATGCGATCGCTATTCCAAAACATAATTAATCTCAAATGACTTATTGTTTAGTTGGCGATCGCTAATGCACCTTCATGCACTGCAAAAGCAATCTGGTCGGATAAACTCTCATCCCGCACCGCTCTAGCCAAAGTAACACCTCCAATCATTAAAGCCATCAACACCCAAGCTCGATTCTGATTTTCTTGCTCATCACCAATAGTCAAACCTGCCGCGATCGCTTCATTCAGTTTTAGCAGTTCCGTTTGATAGGCAAAACGTACTCTACCCTCAGCACGAATTACTTCTGGCGAAAAGATGGGTAAGGCACAACCATTGGTTAGATTCTCTCGATGTTGCCTACCAAAGTAGTAATCAATTAGCGCTGTAGTCCAGCGATCGCCATTGTTGCTACGATATTTGCCAACACCAGCTCGGAACTCGGCTAATCCAGTTACTACAGTCTCTAGAAACGCATCTTCTTTAGACCGAAAATGCCCGTAAAATGCCCCCGATGTCACACCCGCTTCTTTGGCAAGGGCATCGATGCCAATGCCGCTATAACCTTTAGTCCGAAAACCACGGGCTGCGGCTTCGAGGATTCTTTCCTTGGTGTTTTTTGTATGGTCAATTTCCGCATGGACAGGTTCGCTCGGAACTGGATTAGGAACGACTGACTCTCGTTCAATGGATGATATTCCACTTAACTGTTGGGCGATCGCATCGCAAACGCGATCAAGCATCGCTGTTTCTAAGGCTTTAAGCCTTGATTCCCATTGCTTAGAATTGATGACACTATCTGATAGTTCTTGGGGTGACTCTTGAGATGGTGCTATAGGCGATCTCGCTAATCCTTGTCTAATCAAATCCGATATCGCCGCGCTCAGATTTGCCTGTCCTCGTTTGTCCATGCGCCCCGAATCATTGATTAAACCACGATCTTGGGCGTAATCTACGACCGCTTGCAGAAGATCGTTCTCGATACGGATGCTGATGGCGGTACTGACCGATGATGTGGGTTTACTCATAACTATAAGATACTATGTGATTTCTTTTTGGACATTTTTTAGCGGCGCGATCGCTGCAACTAATAGACTCTATCTCAAGTATAGCAATAAATATGGACTTAGTGAGATCTCTTGCTTAAAATTTATTTACATTTACTTGGTTGACAAGATTGAGATCGTTAGATTACTATCGTTATATTACGAGTGGTACAAAGCAGTCGTGATGGAAATTAACTAAATTAACAGGAGACAAACCCATGCCTTTACTTCGTGTTACTCACCAAGCCAATGCCTTCACTGATACTCAAAAGGCTCAACTCGCAGAAGATCTCACCCATGCCATTTTGGTAGCGGAAATCGGTAATGATAATCCCACGGCGCGATCGCTGGCTTATGTCATCTTCCAAGAAGTCGATCCAAAAACCTCTTGGTATGTAGGTGGCAAGATTCAGGAAACTGCTCCTCAAGGTGGCTACTTTATTTTTGATGTTGTCTATCCTTTTGGAGCAGCCGACCAAGCCGCCAAAACTGAGCTACACAAAGATATTAACGACATCGTCGCTCGCGTTCTGGAAGTTGATGGCACTTTCCCGAATCGTGCAGGTGACTGGGTTCTGATTCATGAAATTACTGAAGGAAACTGGGGTGTGAGCGGTCAAACCGTAGGCATCAATGATATTCATGCTGTCACTCAGGGTTCTCCCGAACGTATTGACTACTTCAAGCCTTTACTAGCTGCTCAAAAGCATCTGTTCGATACCCATAACTACCCTGCTGGTGCCAACATACGCATCCCCGGAAACGGTTCCTAATTTTCCACCGCCGCATGCAATTACAATATATTGTTTGTCTTTAAACATATAGGTACTTGGAGTAGCGAATCCGGGAGCCGGAAGACGGGCTTCCCAAAGTAACCTTCCCGTCATTTTACTAAATGCACGAAACTTTCCATCCGGAGTAGCTGCAATAAATAATAACCCTCCGTCTGTTACAATTGGGCCGCCATAATTCTCCGACCCTGTTTCAAGGTTTTTTTGTTTCATCGCTTCAATTTCACCAAGGCTTATTTTCCATTGTATTTTGCCAGAATTTAGATTAATGGCATTTAATGTTCCCCAAGG
>CAIJEA010000672.1 GCA_903819605.1 uncultured cyanobacterium
GACGAGCGCACCAACAAGCGGACTTATAAATATGCCGATGAGAAAAGCGTTAACGCTGTACTTAAATGGGCTAAAGTCCAATTCGGTATCGATCCGCAGACTGTCAACGCCACAGGCTTAAATCTTGCTAATGGCATTTTGACTATTGAATGGAAAGACAAAATACCAAGCTGGACACTCAGAAAACATCACCCTGAGCTAGTTTATACCTACTGTTCAAAGGTCAAATATGACCCCAAAGCCGACCCTGAACCATGCGATCGCCTATTAATTGCCCTTGATGATGCTCAAAGAGATGTATTTCTCAAAACCATAGCTGCATCATTTGATTTAAGGACTGTTCGCAAGTTCAACCCCTCTCGGTTGCGTGGCTTATTACTGCAAGGTGATGGCTCAAATGGTAAAGACTCACTGAGATCTGCTATCTCTAAAATATTTGCCCTTGGTATTACTGGTTGCTCTTTACGAGACTTTCAAGAGTATGACAATGCTAAGAAATTTCCACTCGCAAAACTAGAATTTAGCCGTATAAATTGGGCTTCAGAAAACCACTCACGTTTAAGCCTCGATAGTCTGCAATCGCTCAAAAATGTGCTGACTGGCGATCCGATCGATATTGAGCGCAAAAGTGTCGATGATTACAGCATCGAACCTGCTTGCATCGTGCTATTGAATTGCAATGAAGCCCCTTCAATTGTTGGAGCACAGAAGGCTATTGAGTCCCGATATGCGATCGTTAAATTTACAAAAAGTTTTGAAGAAAATCCCCAAAATCCCGATCAATTACCCGTCGATCCTCGTTTTAAGAACGATCCAGATTTCTTACAAGATCGTGTTTGCCCTGCTTTGCTCAATCGCTTGCTAGATGCCCTTGTCCGCCTCATGGCAGAGGGTATTGATTACAAGCCTTTATCTGGGGCAATCCAAGAAGCTAAAGAGGCTAGCTGTCACCTCATCCGATGGGCAGCAGATATCAAGTTAGAGCAAGGCAATGGTCGAATCAAATTAGGCGATCTGTTTGACAGCCTTACGGCTTGGTATGAGGAGCAGGGCATTTTAGAGATTGAAATTACTGAGAAAGGTAACAAAAAGTATCAATGGTTAGATGAGGGTAGCCGTTTCGATCCTTGGGTTAGAGCTTCAAGGTTGATGAGGCAAAGCTTAACCAAAATCTTTCCTAAAGTGCGTTTCAGCGAAAAAACCGAGTATGGCTTCTTTGCTCTTGGTATTCAATCTACAAATTTTGTAATTTCTCCTAATTTTGGTTCATTTGGTTCAGGAGAAGAAGGAAATATAGATATAGAAAGGGTTTCAATGGCTGAACCAAATCCTGAACCAAATAATAATGGTTCATTTTTCCTGAATCAAATTAAGGCTGAACCAAATTTGCATCCTGAACCAAATAATTTTCACCCTGAATCAAAAAAAGCTGACAAACACGCCATTTCTGAACCAAATGAACCTCCTGAACCAAATTCAAAACTAGTCAATAATCATTTATTAGAAAAAACAAAAACTTTTCAAATTGGCGATCTCGTTCGCGTCAGATTTGGATCGCTTGCAGGAAAAACATTCACCATTGAAGCGATCGAGGGGGATGAATGCATTCTGTACTCTCCTAATGCAGTCGTTAAACCAAGAATGAATCTATCTAATTTGGGGAGGGGATAAGTATGCAAAAAGATTGGATAGAAACAGAGCAAGCCGCCTTTAAGCTTGGTATTACTCCCCGCCAATTACTCAAGCTCAGATCGAAAGGTGTTTTTAAAGCTGGTAAACATTACCGCAAAAAGAATCCGATCGCCGCCAGACCAACTTATGTTTGGAACGTCGATAGATGTGAAAAAGTTCTCGAATGATGGTTAATCCCCCCACATATTTAGTCCTAGTTTTAGTCTAGTCTTTTTCGTGCTAGCCTGAAACTAGCTTCCAGTCTGCAATCTATAAATTAGATAGTCTGATTTGTAATCAGTAGGTCACGAGTTCGAGTCTCGTCCCCAGCTTAGGTTATTGCTTTTAGTTAAGCGATTTAGGTGCAAATTATGCAAAAGTGATTATTTAGACATACCTTAACTGTGAATGTCTAAATTTCATGCAACCAATTCATTTCATTTTAGAATTGATACAACTGCTTATCCAAGACCCAGAATAGGGTTACGGCGCTTAGCGCCGTAACCCTATTCTGGGTCTTGGGTAGCTATATCAGTTTTTTGGGAATGTTATTATTGCTGAAAATCTAGAGCAAAAGCGAAGGATATGGCAGATCCTTTAACGGCGGGGGCTTTGGTTGTATTAGCGGCTCAAAAATTCGTTGAGTCGAGTGCAGGTGAGCTAGCCAAGAAATTTATGACTGAGGCGATCGCTAAAATTTCCGAACTGTGTCAGCAACTTGAAAACCGCTATATCTGTTTCCAATCGATCGCGTCCCTAGTGAATAGAAGAAACCAATGATTTTTAAATTCCTGCTTTTACAAAAATCTGTTCTGCTGCCACTGCTAAATCTGGGAATAACTCATCGGTTAATAGGCGATCGTCTTGATAATTCTCTGGAGGGCGATCGTGATAAAACACAGTCAAAGTTCTTCTCATCGGGTCGATACCCCATACTCGTAATATCCCAGCCTTCAAATAATCACCAGCCTTCGCCACAAATTCCTTAAAAGTCTGTCCTTCTGACATAATCTCAATTACTAGTTCAGGCGGGACTGGACACATTTCATTACCGACATCACTAGGCAATCATTCAATCGAAATATAGGTCAAATCAGCTACAGGACACCAATCCTGATCGTTGCGTTTCAACACGATTCCCCATTCTGGATAGACAAAGCCCTTGCCTTCAAACAGAGTTCGCAAAAAAACTAATAACTCTGCTTGTAAAGAGGCATGAAATCTTTTTGGCGATATTTTTCTTATGACTTGACCATCAATAAACTCATGATTTTGATCGGATTCAGGGCTTGCCAAGAACTCCGCCAATGTCAGCGATTGTTTTTCCTGCTGTGCTGCGACAATCATAATTATCCCTTTAGTAAAGTATTAACTTCATTAACCCACTTGTTCCATAAACCAAGATCCGACCTGCGAATTATCCATTTCACGGCTACGTTGCAAAGCTTTCTCTAATAAACTCAAGCGTAATCCTCCCAAAACAGAAGATTCAGTAATCCATTCGCTTCCTAAACTTTGCAAAATGCGAAACGCGGTAATTTTCATGTTCTGCACATCGATTACCCAATATTCACCGACGCGCACTTCTTCGTACAGCAGGCGCTTTGCGCCGAGGTCGTAGCCCAAGGAAGTATCGGCAATCTCAATCACGATATCAGGGGGTAAACTCTCGTCAAGATCGACAATGGTGCTACTTTGAGGTGCGTTCTGAGTGCGATCGCCTAAATAATAAGAAATATCTGGCTGACATTCGCGTATTCCCACTTTGCGATAACTACAGTTTGTATAGCCCTTAGCCAAGATATTTCTTTTCATACAATAAAGTGAAATCAGGATGATTATCACTGTATTTACAAAAGCATGATCAGCACCAACACCCATTTCGCTGTAGTAACTCCCTTGAAAATAGTAAAATTTTGCCTTATCATTGCTTTTAGCTTGAGATATTTCCAAAAAGTCTTCCCAAGATGCTGTTATCCATCCATTCGGAATAATGTTCTGGTTTAAAGTCTTTTCTTTCTCAACTATTGCAACCATAATTACTTATTTCTCAAGATAAAAAGTAAGATCTAAATTCCCAATTGCTGTTCACAAGTACTTATGATATCTCATTCTCTTAAGTGGGACAGGTTTTTGCGTGATTTGGAGATTAATGTGAGTATATTGCGATTTTAGGTGTTTGGCATATTAGCGATCGCCTGTTCGAGTGAGTAAGAAATCAACTAGCAAGTAGGAGATAACTCATGGTCGCTATCAAATTCCATAAACATATCGAAAAATCTCCACTATAATCAAAACAATCCAAACATCAGTTCAGGAGACAACCATCATGGTCAGTCAGATCAGCAAACCTGAAATCATCTACCCTGACAGCGATGGTAAGCCAATGGCGGATAATACCAAACAGTTTGAACTCATTGTTGAGATCAAAAAAGGCTTAGATCTACTCTATATCAACGATCCTAACGTCTTCATTGCGGGCGACCTTTTCTGGTATCCCGTTCAAGGACAGCCGAAAATTGTCACTGCCTCCGATGTCATGGTGGTTTTCGGTCGTCCCAAAGGCGATCGCGGTTCCTATCGCCAATGGGAAGAAGACAACATCGCTCCTCAAGTCGTCTTCGAGATTCTCTCTCCCAGTAACGATCGACTTGAAATGAGCAAAAAGCTTCTCTTCTTCGATCGCCACAAGGTTGAAGAATATTATCTCTACGACCCTGAAACCAATCTTCTCGACATCTGGATTCGCACTAGCGAAGGACTAGAACCGATTGCCCAATCCGATAACTGGATAAGCCCCCGACTCGGAGTCCGCTTCGATATATCTACAGGTCGGCTCCAACTCTACAAACCTGATGGTACAAAATTCTACTCATATATTGAGGTCAATCAATTACTAGAGCAAACTGCTCAACAACTCGCTGAAGCCCAATCTTTATTACAGCAATACCGCGATCGCTTTGGCGAATTGCCCAGTTAACGCTGATAATTTTAAGAGCAATCAGGGAAACCCATTAGAGATTTGCGGAATTCTCTTAGCATGGTGCTTGTCCCGATCGCGATCGCTTGATTTACAAGCTGTGGAATTAACGTCTTGATTGCCATATCTGGAAAAAGCAGACTACTCTCTGACTCTAGATAATGTCCATCGGTTAGTAAAAATATCTTCAAGCTATCATCACGATAAATCCAAACTTCAGGCACGGCGATCGCTTCATAAGCAGAAAGTAAAGTCTTAGAAGTTACATCTGATTCGATCGCCAAATCAGGTGGCGGATAAATATCGACATCGATACGTTCCTGACAATCACGGACTAAAGCCGCATTGGTAACATACAGACAAGTATCAGGTTCCACACCAGCCATTCCTTTTCGATAAAAGGTAGTTGAGCCAAAATCTTCCCAATCTCTCCCTTGCGCGTCTAAAATTGCCGTCACAATATAACCTGCGAGGCGATGGGGGCGTTCATGTCTTGATAGGGGAGACATAATTTCTAAAGTGCCTTGATAGTATGCAATGCGAGTATGGCGATCTTCACCTAGCTCATTAAGGATGTCTTCACAATCACGCCAACTCAAAGAGTGAATGGCGATCGCACTACCATGTCGTAGGTCAATAGATTTAATAGGAATAGTGACGGTCATGCTCTGTTTTCTCCTGATGCATAGGTTTTGAAGTTTACCTACCGCGATCATCAGCTATATTTTATCAGAGATTTTGGATTGTACTTTTCAGGAGATCGCCTGTTCGAGTGAGTAAGCAATCAACAAAAAAGCAGTCTGTTTGACGGACTGCTTTTTTATGAGGCGATCGTAATAATAACTGATGTTACGTGGAACGCTGAAATTGGGGCTTGGAGACCAAGCCCCTACCTTTACAAATATGTAGGGATTTGGTCTCCAAATCCTCTCTTAAGATGACATGGAAACATTATGACGATCTTTGTTCTACGTAACATCAGTAATAAGCAGCATTCTCCCACAAGCACCTGAGAAGAAGTTTCCAATTGATCTCGTCCCTTAACGAGTAGAAGACTAATTTTGATAATGCTAAAGATAGAAATAACTGGTCAGTTAATAAGAAGCGAGCGCCTAATCAGGCAAAAAATCCTCATCAATCGACTGCTCAGGAGTAAAAGGAAGGACAATCGATCGCCTAAATCTTCAGTATCTAACCGCGATCGCCTCTCATCAAACCCAAACAAAACCCAACGATCGCGTTGGTACTAAACAATCGGCGATCGCGCTTTGTTTGAGGATGTTGGGCGATCGCTATAAATGTTGTAAAAATTGCTAGTTATGTCAATCAGAAAGTTGTGATTAAGTTCTCGGAAAATAACTTGAGGAGTGTTTTTATTCTCAATAACTAATCAGCTATATGTTCAGATTTGATATTCTCTTCATGATGTTTAGAAATTCTATCTATAACATCAAAAATTTCTAGAAATGGCTTGAAATCAAAGTCGTTAAAATTATCCGACTCTTGCAATATATAATTCGCGAAATTATCTTTCGATAATGCTACATTTTTGTCATTAGAGTCAAACACATTACTATCTATTATTTTTATCTCATTGTTTTTGTTATTTTTGATTTTCTTAGTCTCTTGAGTGACCAAATCTCGATCAGTATTATGTCTGCCACTATTGGGATTAAATTCATTGCTTAGAAATAACCTTCTACCTTCATTATCATATCTTTTGATTTCTTCATCTTTATAGTAAAATTCAATACAGATATAATGATTATCTTTCCGATGTTGAGGAATTGGTATAGCAAAGGAATAAACTCCATTATTCCAAGATTTGAAGCCTGTAGTTTCATCATGAAATCTTTTAAATAGATCAGGTTCATCGCGATCAAAAATTGCAATTATGGGATTATTTTGCTTTTGTTTACAGAAATACTCACACATTTTTAATAACTCAGGACTACCTTATTTCTGATCATCTAAATCATCTTTGAACTTTATATCAATTTTATATCTAGTTGTTAGATTATTATTCTGTAACCACCTATGTGCAGACCTAAGATGTTTTATATCTGTTTTTCCCTCCGTCCAAATAATAACTTGCGGTAAATCCTTTTGATCCTCAGAAGATTCATTTATATTTGCAATATCGAACTTTGTCTCATTTACTAGATCTGGAGCAAGTTTACTTAACCATCTCAAAAGCTTCAAATAAAGGTGATCATCTTTTCCCCTTACTGAACCGACATACTCGATTCTACCCCTGATAACTTGCCTAAAAGAATCTGGATTAAATTCCGTATGTCGATGCTTTTCATACTTTTGCCAAAAAATTATTTCAGCATTCTCAAGACCGTATTTTTCCCAAGCATGAAGCAAAGCACGAATCTGACGAATATATTTACGTTTAATGTTTAATTTTTCATTTACAGTAATTCCAGTAACTTCTTGATGATTATATCTATTTTGTAATCTAACTTTTGATTCATTAATCTTAAATCCATTCCCTTCAATAATATCTTTTAGTTCGCTACCTATATTTAATTTTTCTGAATCTCTGGAAAACCAAGCTAGATGAGAAGGGAACCTTGAACGTGAGGTAGAAAAAGTAATATCGTCAGCATACCTAGAATAAATACATTGATATTTCTTGGCTAACCTTTGTAGTTGAGTGTCCAACTTTGCACAGATCATGTTTGATATAGTTGGTGAGCTTGGTGCGCCTTGAGGCAACTGTTGGTTATGGCAACAAATTTGTGCAAAAACTGTTGCCACTTCCTCAGTACAATTGTATGGATTTGCCATGAGTAGACCTCTTACTCTTCCAAAGTTAATGGAGGGAAAGAAATCTTTAAGATCGAGGTTTAAGACATATCTCTGTCTAAGATGTTGTTTTGCATTGGTAACAATACTTTTGTCATATGTAAACCCATGTGTAGAAGGCTTCGGTTTATATACACTTTGAAATAGTTGATTAGATTTATGTTGAATAATTTTAAGAGCAGTTTTAGGGGCTGAGATAGATCTTATCCCTCCAGACTTTTTCTTAATTTCAAATATTTACATATGCTTTCTGGGAAGGATTAACATACAAATGATAACGAAGTTGATAATCACTAATTTGAAATAATTTTGCTATATCTTCACGAGTTCTCAACTTGCAAAATTCTTCTCTTAACTCTTCTTCTGAGAGATTTAAAAAGGTCGTATTCATACCAATTAAGCACGATTTTAAAAGCTAGGTACTCGTACCAGATTCTAACTTACTACGAACAGTTCGTAAGGTTGCGTAAAGATGTGATAACGAGGTATATATCGTACCCCTTGATGCATTACCGTCGCAGTATCAAAAACGGGAATCAATTTTGCACGAATACCTAGCCTAAAAAATTATAACGTAGTATTGATAGCATACTCAGGAATTTGTAAATATTGAGATTGCTTGCCATTCATCTTTTTAACGGTACTAGAAAACTTGAGATCGCTTGTTGGTGTGTTTGAGATGATCTCACTTGTAGTTAGATTGGTTAGCGATCGCATAGATTTACACTTGCAACCATCTTGCTATAATAGCCGCATAACCTTAGCCCACCAAAAACTTCTATGCTCTCTCAACAGCTTGAAGAGAAATCTCAACATCTAGAAACTAGAGTAGCCGCATTAGAAATAGAACTCGCGCAAATGCGACAGATACTATCTGTATTTGTTCAGAAAAAAACACCTTGGTGGTTAAAAGTCGCAGGTAGCTTTGAAAACGATCCCACCTTTGACGAAGCAAATCGCCTCGGTCAAGAATGGCGCAAATCTGCTGAATAGAGCATCATGTATATTTTCGACACCGATCATCTCAGCCTCATTCAGCGCAACGGACAAGAAGGAAAGCGAATCTTAGCCAAACTTGCAGAGATAGAAGATCCTGAAGTTGCCGTTACCGTGATTACCTACGAAGAGCAAATTAGAGGAAGACTCGCTTTTTTAGCTAAAGCAAAAACATTAGATGAACAAATCTTTGCCTATCAAGGATTACAGCAACTAGCAATCAATTACCAAGCGATCTCCATTATCCCTTTTAGTCGTGCATCTGCCCTAGAACATCAACGCTTACGCAAAGCCTATCCTCGTCTAGGAAATATGGATCTCAAAATTGCTGCGATCGCCTTAACAAACAATGCAACTTTAGTCACCCGTAACAAATCAGATTTTGGACAAATTGCAGAGTTGTCCATAGATGACTGGTCATAATTTATCCGCCCTTATGGCTTATGCCTGACAACATCGACTATCTGCAAGGCATCATCGAACGCCTCACATTTCATTCGGAGGAAACAGGCTATACCGTAGCGAGGCTAAAAGTATCCAAGGCTCAAGACCTAATCATCGTAGTCGGTAACTTTGCCAATATCCAAGCAGGATAGACTCTCGCCCTAGAAGGCACATGGCGATCGTAACTTCCCACACCTTACTCAAACTCCAAAATGTCGAGTAAAATCATCATTAATCGGTCTGAGGAAAACTTGCCCCTCAAGTAGAAACATTATGACAACTGCCACCGCCCAAATTAACATCCCCTTTGAACTACTAGCCGAAGCCGTCACCACCCTAAATATTGAACATAAGATCAAACTATGGAAATTACTAGGTCAAGAGATTGCAGAAGCCCAAAAAGTTACTCGAAATAACATTGATACTAGCGCCATAGATTCACTCGATCGCACAGTTGAGAAAATTTTATTAGAAACTGGCATGACCGAAGATGAATTAGTAGAAGCTTTTGTCAATCAAGAATCATGATGACATTGGTTATTGACGCAAACATCCTAATTGCCGAATTACTTCGTCAGCGCGGGCGAGAGCTATTGCGAAACCGACAACTATTGATATACGCAGCCGACAAGGTTATAGAAGAAACTAATTACGAAATCCAGAAGCGTATAAGTCACATGATAACTACAGGTAAGCTGAGTATAGAAACAGGAACAGATTTAACGAAAGCAGCTTCTCAACCGCTAAAAACCTGTATTATCAACGTTCCTCAAATCGAATATGGTTATTTAGAAATAGAAGCTAAAGAACGCATACCTAGAGATCCTGATGATTGGCATACCGTAGCTTTAGCAATACATTTAGATGCAGCAAT
Source organism: uncultured cyanobacterium (assembly GCA_903819605.1). Lineage (GTDB taxonomy): Bacteria > Cyanobacteriota > Cyanobacteriia > Pseudanabaenales > Pseudanabaenaceae > Pseudanabaena. The sequence continues at coordinate 9,780 of CAIJEA010000672.1, forward strand.
CTGGACACAAGACAATGATTTCCTTGGTTGTGGTTGTCCATGCTGGACAACTGACACGCTAATTTCACACCTAAAGCGAATTAGCTAATATTTGCGGTAATTCTTAATGTGGTGGGATTAGGCGATCGCGGAGCATCAGCTAACTCATCAGCCTATCTCCATTCCTTCCGATTAAATTGCTAAGACTCCACCGAAACCCATAACTTATTCACCGAATCTCATAAAGTCTCTTCAATGCTTTTTTGTTTGGGTTGCTTTGCTATATTAGTTTTTAAGCGATCGCATCCCCTAGCGAATAATCAGGATCTCTATTAAACCTCATATCTTATTCATGGTAAAGCTAATTAAAGTCCTGCCTAGCAGGACTTTAATTAGCTCTTTATGGCGGTTACTACATCAACTTCTGATATCTTTTCTGATTCCCAAGCATTCAGAATAATTGCATTAGTACTGTTCCCAATAATGTTAACGAC
>CAIJEA010000673.1 GCA_903819605.1 uncultured cyanobacterium
ATCGCTTCTCTTACAAATATTCAAGATGATCGATCATTTCCTCAACTCCAAGCACCTGCCAAATCAACATTAGACCCTGTACAATTTCGCCAATAGACTTACTTTTTTGTTGACAATAAGCGATCCCATAATGAGAAATACCCTGATGCTGAAGTCTGAGAAAATCAGTATCTTGAGTAAAAATCACTCGTTTTTGAGATATCGCAAACTCTAATTGTTCTTCATCCAATTTACCAATAAGATTTTGTTCTGGAGTCGTTGTTACGTCAATTCCTCTTCTTCTCAAACCATTAGCGATCGCCTGACTAATATTCTCGTCCAAATGGAACTTAATCCTATCTTGCATACTGATTTTTTAGCTTCTGTTGGACAAGAGAGATAGTACTTTTCTTCATTTCCAAGGCAAAAATTTCATCATCTTCAATTTGCTTTCTAATCTCCTCTCGATGATCGTAGTAATATGCGAGAGCTGCATAGATATCTGACAAATTAATACTAGGATAATGAAGCAAAATCTCATCAGGAGACATTCCCATTTGTTCATGCCAAACTACGATATTTTGCACTGTGATCCGATGTCCAGAGATACGTGGCTTTCTACCACATACGCCCTCAGTCATTTCAATATGCTCTTTAATAACAGCAACAGTTGACATCGTAGTTTTCCCTAAACAACCTAACTTACTGATTATAACCATTTTTTCATAATGGCGATCGCTATTTGATGTAATGGAACTCAATTAACTATTTCGCCATCACTCCTTTTTGATAGAGTTCGGTTAGTTCGCGCAAAAAATTAAGACTCTGTTTGCCAGTCATAGAGATCGGCGAAAAAGTTTCGGAACTTGAATACTTCAAAATGATATCGCGCACCTCAGCTTGATTGCCAAGCTGCACCACCTTCATCGACCATGTTCCAAAATCACGATGTTCAATTTCTGAAAAATCAATCAGTTCCGCATTAACATGACGCTTATCTAGCAGAATGCGATTATAGGTTTGGCTAATTACCCGCCGACTACCCTCTAGCACTTGCAAAAACATTGAATCCCCAAAGCTCAACATCCCAGTGATGCCGACTTTTTTGTTATTCTGTTCAGATTTTTCGAGAATCTTAACCAAGTCAGGATATTCTAATCCCGCGACAGCCTGACTAACATAAATTAAGCGATATAAAGCCATAACTTGATTTGCTATAAAAACGTATATAAGACTACTAAAAATCATAAATGATTTTTAGCGATCGCAAAATAGACAGGGCACAAAGCACCCTGTCTGTTTTTAATCTTTACGATTGCCTAACCCACACTGAAACTGAACCCGCATTACAGCGGAACTCTGCCCAACCTTCATCATTAGTCGTAATTGGATCTTTTACATTCTCCGTAATATCTACATAAGTACAATTGGGATGCCCGATTTCCATCGACTTTCGCCCTTCCTCACCATTACTCAGCACCACAGCCATCCCACCAGAATGCTCATCGTCTCCTAACCTCGTCCAGCCAATCGTATTGGGATGATCGAAATAGTCATACTGTTCGCCATAGGCATAGGTTTGCCGAGCAAATAGAAACTTGTCTAACAACCACTGATGGCTATCAATCCAGATTTCATACTCATTGCCATCTTTGCCCCAGTCTTTGTAATGAGCGCCATAATAATCAGCATAAAAGATACAAGGATATCCTTCACGGCGCAGCAAAATGAGCGCATAGGCAAGAGGTTTAAACCAAGCCTCAACGATTGACTCCAATGACTGCAATGGCTGCGAATCATGGTTATCGACTAAGGTAACGGCAAGTGTCGGCTGATCCTTAACTAAGGTGTTTTCAAAAATCTGGGTTAGATCGTAGTCTGCTCCCGCTTGGCTAGCAACATGAAAGTTGTAATGCAAGGGCGCATCGAACAAATCAACTTTGCCCTCAGTAACTTCAATGAAATGATGCAAAGCTTCGACTTCGTAAGACCAGTACTCACCCACAGCGAATAGATCGCGTTTTGCATAGTTCCTTACATGATCTAACCATTCCTGAAAGAACTCAGCCGATACATGTTTAACTGCATCAAATCGGAAGCCGTCAACTTTGGTCGTGTCTTGATGCCATTCACCCCAGTACTTAAGTTCTCCCTGCACTTCAGAATTTTTCATATCAAGGTCGCAACCCATCAAATAATCAAAGTTGCCTTTCTCCAAATCAACATTGTCATTAAATGATTTGCCCTTGAGTAAATAGACGGCATCTTCACCCTCGTTATAGACGTTGTAATCGATCGCATCAAAATGCCACCAATGCCACTCCATCGTCGAATATTTTCCCTTACGACCGGGGAAAGTGAAATGAGTCCAAGCTTTGATTGTCTGGTATTCGCCAATCTGTTGATTGCGATCGTCCATACTCATCGGGGTTGCTTCTACTTCTTCTGTCTCATCTGCCCCAAGTTTGTGGTTAAACACGACATCAGCATAAATACTAACCCCCGCTTTTTGGGCGACTTTAATGGCATGAAGATATTCTTTCTTCGTTCCATATTTTGTCCGCACCGATCCTTTCTGATCGAATTCCCCCAAGTCAAATAAGTCATAAATACCGTAACCTACATCCATGCCACCACCCGTTCCTTTATAAGCAGGAGGTAACCAAAGCGAAGTAATTCCAATTTTCGCCAATTCCTCGACTTTCTCAGCAACCTGCTTCCATAAGCTGCCATCGTCTGGCAAGTACCAGTGAAAGTACTGCATCATCACGCCATTTTGCTCGGACATAGTTTATATCATTAGTGTAAAGGTCTCAGAACAAATCAATAGCAAGAGAGTTCTCTCATAATAATTATGAAATCAATCATAATTATTACGAAATCAATCAATAACTATATCTCTTGATATCAAAGGTATACGCAGCTAAAGCAGACTCAATGAAGACTTTAAATTATGTTAGCAAATTTAAGTTTTTATCCTGTAGTCGCTAAGCTAACCACGCGCAGACTCGATCCTATCCCCAATCACTCCAAATAGATTGCACAAGAGGCTTCAACACTTCTCAGCCAGCATAGATTGATAGCTCAGGTAGAATCTATTTGGAATGATTTAAACCCGCCCTAGGATTTGGCTGAACCCTCTTTGTTACATTTTGTGAAGTAAGTAATCAATTCAATCTAGAAATCAATCACGGGTCTGACAAAGTTAGGAATGTAAGAGCAAGGGGCTTCTTGCGAAACCAAATAAGAGGAGTTTGGGGTGTAGCCTTCACCTTTGTGAGAAGGTTCTTGCTTTATAAAATGACAAGTAATTAAAGGTAATTAATAAAATTCTCTCTATAAATTTGAGGGTTTACTTTATATAGTAGGCGATCCTTATGTTTAATTGAATTGAAATCACCTAAATTGCTGTCAATTTTAAAAATTAATAATATAAAAATGCATTAAAACTAACTAGATTTAATGTGTTTTTGTCGAAAAATTATTTGATTTGACCTATTTTATCTATTTAGTTTTAAATTAAATAACTTCATCTTATGCCCTCAGATGGATGAATAAGTAGGACTAATGAATAACAATAATAATGTTAGAAAAGAAGTTGTAAATTTAACCATTTCTTTTTATAGCATTTCACTAATAACAACGTAATAGAGGAAGTTAATCATGAGTTTACAAGAACGCGCTAAAGCGGCTGCTAAAAATATTGAAGGCAAAGTTGAGGAAGCAGTTGGTAATGTCACTGGTGACACTGGCAAGCAAACAGAGGGTAAAGCCAAACAGGTTGAAGCTCATGTTCGCAACGCTGCCGAAGATTTAAAAGATAAGGCTAAAGATGTAGCTGATGCTGTAAAAGATAAAGCCAAAGAAGCTAGAGATGCTATCAAATAATAATTGATAGTAGAGAATATTTAGACGGTTGATATCTAATAAATTAGACTGTCTAAATATTCTGATTTCTTCTTGCTTTTCATTAGCAAACTATTTTTTCTTGGATTTTTTAGTAATTCAAGAAAAATTCTATGTCGATCAAATCTGTTAGTGATTAAAATGATTTCTCAAATTTATAGCTCTTTGCTAAGTATTGGCTTAATTTCGCTTTTTTCGCTTACTTTATTCTTTGGCTTTGCTATGGAAAATAGTTGGGCTGCGACTCCATTTTCTCAGCTAATCAATCCTTCTGTTCATACGATCGCTTCGCTAGAGCGAGTGAATGCAACTACTAAAGATATTGAGGGCAAAGCGCAAGAAGCTCTTGGTAATGTGACAGGCGATCGCAAAAATCAAATTGCTGGTAAGGCGAAACAAGCTGAAGCTAGCGTTCGGAATGCGGCGGAAGACATTAAAGATAAAGTGAAGTTGCCAGATCGAGTGCAATCATTCAATAAAAATATTGAAGGTAAAACTCAAGAAGCGATCGGCAATGTGACAGGCGATCTCAAGGATCAACTTGCTGGCAAAGGCAAGCAAGTGGAATCCAAGACCCGCAATCTGATCGAAGATGCGAAAGATACCGTTAAAGGTATATTCCAATAAAAAGTTTCTAACTCAAATAGGTAAAAGGATGTAACTGTATGAACTTTATTTGGTTTATTTTGATCGGTTTAGCTGCTGGTTGGCTAGCAGGACAACTGGTAAGGGGCGGCGGATTTGGCATGGTCGGCGACATTATCGTTGGCATCATTGGTGCGTTACTTGGTGGATTTCTATTTACCACTTTTGGCGTATCCACTGGCGGCGGACTGCTTGGAAGCTTGATTGTAGCGACGATTGGTGCAGTTGTTCTCCTATTCGGTTTGCGTCTCATCAGATCCGCTTAATTGATAAGTTATAGGTAATTGGATATCCATATCTTATCAATTTCAATTTATCACTGGTGTTAAGTTGAAGTCTGTAAAATCCCTCACCCCTTTCCCGCAGCAGAGAGGAACAAGCAAATTTATGGGTCTTGCTCCACTTCTCCTGCTGGAGAAGTGGTTTGGGTATGAGGGATTTACGTAACATCACTTATCGGCAATTAAATCAAATGGTAAAAATTATGTCTGACGAAATCGATAGAGAAATTACAACTAAGAAAGTTACTTCAAATTCAAATACTCCCATGAATGGATATCAAGTCTCTGAACAACGAACTTCCAAATCGAGTGACGATAATAGCTCTAGTGGATTGATACTTGGTGTTTTGCTGACTTTAGCTGTGGGTGCTGGTGCTGTGGCATATTTTATGAGCAATCGTCCAGTAGCGACACCGATCTTAGTCCCTAACGCAACGGATACTACTAAAGAGAATAAATCGACAATAATCGAACGTAATAATACAACCATCAAGGAAGTTGCACCTGCAACTTCTCAACCTGCGCCCAAAGTAGAAATTAATGTGCCTCCAGCAACAACACAGCCTGCGCCTAAGATTGAAATCAATGTTCCTGCGGCAACAACACAGCCGACTCCAACCCCTGCGGCAACAGCACAGCCTCAAACGACGACAAGTCCACGTCCTGCTAATTAACAAACAAGTAGAGTTCTCTTAAAAGCATGGCTAACGAATTTGATCGAGAAATCTCAACCAATAAAGTTCCATCTAATCCCAACACTTCTATCGAAGAACAGCGCTCCTCAGCAAAGCGTATTACAAAATTGGGTAATGATAATAATGCTGTGGGATTAATACTTGTTATCCTAATCCCATTAGCTATAGGTGCTGGGGTAGCAGCATATTTTTTATACAACAATCGTCCATCTCCACCGCAGATTGTCGTACCGAATGCTAACAATACTGTGAAAGAGAACAAATCGACAGTAATTGAACGTAATAACACTACGATCAGAGAAGTTAGCCCCGCCACGCCTCAGCCTACACCTACAGTTGAAATTAATCTTCCAGTGACGATCACCGAACCTCCTGCGGTGACTCCAGTTCCAAGGGTAACAGTAACTGTGCAACCTACAGCAAATCCTGTTGCTACACCAAAGACTATAACACAGCCACAATCAGCAACTCCATCGCCTAGCTCGACTAATTAAGGGATCTGGATTTAATAAAGAACCAGTTTTGTGTGGTGCGGTTGAGCCACAAAAAACTGGTTCTTTATTTTACTGCGCGTCCCTAATCATACATATTGCAACGATGATGTAACGCGCATAGCACGGTACATCATTATGAGTTCTATAAAACTTTTTGAAGAAGTTTTCGTAGTTGCAAGGCTTCTTTATAATTTGGTTTTTCCTTTAAGATTTTTTCTACAGTAGCGGATGACTCTTGGTAGCGTTTTGAATTGTATAGACTAGCAGCTAGCGCATACTCAGTATCAATTCGTTCAATTCCGCCCCAGAGGGTATTTGATTTTAAAGAGCGGTTATACGCAGCGATCGCCTCTTCGTATTTATTTTGGCTGTCTAAAATCAGACCGCGATTGTGCCATACCTCAGCAAAACCACCTGAAGATAGATCGATCGCTTTTTGATAGGACTTTAAAGCCTCCGCATTGCGTTTTGCTTTTCGTAGGGCATTGCCTTTTTTGTACCAGCTAGCATAGTCGTCAGGTTCGATAGTAGTAACGCGATCGTAAGCTTGTATTGCTTCTGGATAACGCTTGAGGATTGTCAAAGTATCAGCCTTTGCATCCCAAGCATTGGCATAATTGGGATTAGAAACAATAATTTGATCGAAAATCGTTAGGGCTTTTGCATTGTCTCCTGCATCAAGCGATCGGATTCCTTCAATATAATTTTCGTAGGTACTTTCATCAATATTATTCTGAAAGAATTTGATCTCAGGATTACTGCGCCGAATGCTCTTGCCCCGTTCAAAAGCTTTAAGAGCCTCTTTATAGCGCCCCAGCCTCGACTTTGCCTCTGCTTCACCGTAATAAACTACGTAGTCTTGAATATTGAATAATTGCCTGAATTTAAGATTGTATGGTGTGTTGGGTGAGAGTAAAACCGATCGCCGATAGGAAAGTCGCGCTTCGTCATAGCGGTCTAATCTAAATAGAGCCAAGCCTCGAAAGAACCACACAAATCCATAGTCAGATTTAATTTGCAAGGACTTATCGAAAGAAGCGAGCGCCTCCTGATATCTCTGAAGATCGACTAAGGCTGTACCACGATTAAACCACCATATATAGTAGTCTTCTGCTTTTACAAGGGGCTTAACACGATCCACAAATTTAGCACCAGGTTTGATTTTTAAGGCTTTGTCATAGGATGCGATCGCTTCATCAAATCTTTTCAATCCTGCTAAAGCCAAACCATGATTATTCCAAAGTTCTGGATCTTGCTGACCGCGTTGGTCTTGTAGGGCAATTGAGAAGCAATCTAATGCTGCTTGAAATTGATCTTTTTTGAGATATGTGCTGCCGCGCAACTTATAGTTGCCAGGATGTACTGGTAGAGAGCCAATATCACACGAAAGATTTTGGCTGAGGACTTCTGGAGGATTAAACGCTCCTGAAATCTCTAGAAGACAGCCAGATAAGATAAGCGAAACAGGTAATGAGCGCAAGAATATTGATTTGGAAGGCATAATTTTTGGGTTTCTTTTTTTGTTTTAGATAATTTTAGTAGGGGCAATTCATGAATTGCCCCTACTAGATAAGGTTAATTAGCCGCACGAGGAGGTGGTGGGGACTCTCTTGGTGAAGAGGATTCTTGAGAAGGAGCAGAATAGGATGGTGGTGGCTCTTGTACTGGTGCTGATGGCTCTTCTGGAGGCGCAGTCTCTAATACTGGCGGTGAAATAATAGTTGGAGCGTCAACTGGTGAAGGTTCTGCAATCTTTTTGGCAAGCTGTTGCTGCTTAGCATTTTCAGCAATCTTCTTACTACGAATTTGCCAATAGGGAGTTGATGAAACATCTTTGACAGTATCGATCGCCTGTTGCCAGTTACCATTCTCGATCGCTATTTCCGCTTTTTTAATCAAGTCGTTATTTTTTTTCGTATCTTCCTGCCATTGTTTCAAGATTAGATCGGCTTTTGACCGCATTGAGCTATTAGCAGGAATTGTCTGCAACATCGCTTGGGCTTCGGCTAAGTTTCCAGAATTTTCGTATTTATCTTTAGCTAAACTGATTAGTTTGTTGCTATTTTCATTAGTTTTTTTTGTATTCTCAAAACGTGCGATCGCCGATTCCATTACAAACGATCGCATCGCCAGATTCATCGCCTGTAAATTTTTGCTAGTTGTCTCCGCAGATTTTGATTGTATATAAAAATAAGTTCCTACTATCCCCATAGCCGTAATTCCAATCCCTAAAAACATGACAAATAAAATTCGGATTCTGCTTTTTTTTGCTGTTTTAGATACCTCTTTAGAAGATGTTGCTTTTCTATAGGTTGGTGAGTTGGGAAGCTCGGCTTTTAGCTGACTGATTTTATCACTATCATTCGAGTCAAAATCTAATGGTTCTATATCTAATGGTTCTATATCTAATGAATCATCTGGTGATTCTGGGTTCTCAGATATAGCGGGACTTGTGATTGGCAATTCGAGCGGTAGATCAATATTATTCAAAATGGGCTGAAGCGATCGCAGCATTTGCCCTGCATTAACATAGCGAAAGTCAGATGAATCAAATAAAGCCATATTCAACATTTGGATGAATCGATTGCTGACATTACAACGATCTTCCCAGTTCCACTCATTATCGGAAGTTTTGAGTTCTTCAGGCGATCGCCCAGTTAGTAGCACAATCGTGAAAACACCGAGGGCATAAATATCGGCTGCGGGAGTAGCTTGTCGCGTTTGAGCAACTTCTGGAGCTAGATAAATCGGATGGCTCATCCAATTTTCAGGTAGTAAAACAATATGCATTCGATTGGAATCATAGACAACTGTATCCAACGAAATTGCCCCATGTGCTTGCTTCAGCTCATGCAATCTGGTGAGTTGCGAAAGTACTTGCCGTAAAATATCTGTGACTTCAACTTCCGTGAAACCTTGTCCTTGTCTTTTAGCAAGTAGCGATCTATAGGTTACATATTGAGAAAGGTTTTGCATAAGCTCTCAACTCACATATTGCATGATTTTTTCATATTTCTCATAACTTTATCTCCTTGCCAAGAAAGTTTTAGATTCACTGGCGTATTTGTAAATTTTATGACATTGGGCGATATCTTAAGGAAACTTAGCCAGATGGTTGCGTCAGATAAGACAGTTGAACTCTATTAGATTCGCCCTTACAGCAATTACCGATCAAACAAACCACAAGAAAAAATTTTGAAAGCGTTGCGAAGCAGCACTTTCAAAATTTTTTCTTGATTTGGGGTTGAGCGCAAAGTGCTGTATGAAATTATTCAAAGCGCATAGATTGAAATCAATAGGACTAATACTACTTGGTCTAGCTACACTATTTAGCAATTATTCGTCAGCTTTGGCTATGCCTGTGCCAAATCAGGATGGAGATTTGCGCTTATCTTCTGCGGTAAACCTGACGCTTTTAAGATTAATCTGGCGATTCATCACTTACTTTAGCAACTTCAAACTTAGTGCGTGGCAAAGCCGCCACGATCGCATCTAATACTTTAGTTACAGGTACTATTTCCATTCCATAATTTTGCATCACCTGCATACTCGGAATGATGGCGCGTTTAAATCCTAACTTTGCTGCTTCCTTTAAACGTAAATCCAATTGAGAAACTGGGCGCACCTGTCCACCTAGTCCCACTTCACCAATCATCACTGTACGCGGATCGACCGTGCGATCGCGAAAACTTGCCGCCACTGCGATCGCCACACCCAAATCCACCGCAGGTTCTGCTACGTTTAAGCCACCTGCCGCCGCAACATAGGCATCAAGTTTTGATAATGGAATCCCAATCCGCTTTTCGAGAACTGCCAAGATTTGCAGAAAGCGATTGGTTTCTATGCCCGTTGTAGTGCGACGTGGAGAGGAATAACTAGTAGGACTGACGAGGGCTTGTAATTCCACCACAATCGGGCGAGTTCCCTCACAGGCGACAATTGTGGCGGTTCCGGGGACAGATTCATCACGATTGCCGAGAAATAATTCCGAAGGATTAGAAACCTCACGCAAACCGCGATCGATCATCTCAAATACGCCGATTTCCTGCGTTGCACCAAAGCGATTTTTGACCGATCGCAATAATCTGTGAGTAGCAAAGCGATCACCTTCAAAATAGAGAACTGTATCAACCATGTGTTCTAATACTTTGGGACCAGCGATTGAGCCTTCTTTAGTCACATGACCGACGATAAATAGCGAAATATTCTCGCGCTTAGCGACACGCATCAATGCCGCCGTACATTCCCGCACTTGGGAAACGGAACCAGGGGCAGCATTTAAGTTTGAGAAGTAGAGCGCTTGAATACTATCGATTACGGCAACCTTGGGACGAAGAGATTGTAATTCTCTCAGAACTGTTTCTAAATCTGTTTCCGCTAATAAATAGAGATCGTCAGAGTTCTCTTCTAAGATTCCCAATCTCTGCGATCGTAGTTTCACCTGTTGCGCTGATTCCTCGGCACAGACATAGAGCGTAGGATAGCGGCTCATCAATTTTTGTGCCATGCCCAATAACAGCGTGCTTTTCCCAATCCCAGGTTCACCACCAATCAGCACAAGAGAACCTGCAACAATGCCACCACCCAATACGCGATCGAGTTCTTCGTAGCCAGAAGGCGATCGCGCTTGGTCGTTGTCCGTAATTTGCGAGAGGGTTAAGGATTCTCTAGGTTTTGCCTTGCCCGTGGATTTGGCTGTACCAAGATGCGAGAATGTGGCGATCGCATTGGTATTTGCGGAGATGACAGGAATTAGTTCCTCTTGCAAGGTTCCCCAACTGGAGCAAGCGGGACATTTCCCATACATCTGCGGGAAGTCTTCTCCACAGTTATTACATACATATCGACTTTTTGCTTTTGCCATTGTTTAAATATATAGCAAGCCTTGCTTTGCTTTATTCCATCTAGCGATCAAGTGGACTAATCACTCCTTTACCGCCACGATTGAGAACATGGGTATAAATCATCGTTGTCTTGACATCTTTATGTCCCAATAACTCCTGCACCGTGCGGATATCATAGCCATTTTGCAATAAATGTGTGGCGAAACTATGGCGAAAGGTATGACATCCGATCCGTTTTTCGATCTTGGCAATTCTCACGGCTTGTTTCAGTGCTTTTTGCATTCCGCTTTCATGAAGATGGTAGCGACACATTAATTCACTGCGCGGATCTTTAGCAATGCGACCCGAAGGAAATACATATTGCCAAATCCATTCTTTGGCGGCGTTAGGATATTTTTTCTGTAAAGCAAAGGGTAAAAAAGTCTCCCCATAACCTCTTTCTAAGTCTTGCTGGTGTGTACGTTTGACTTGCTGCAAATGTTCTTTAAGTTGGTCTACGACATTTTGAGGCAACATAGTTACACGACTTTCCATCCCCTTACTATCTCTGACAATAATCTGCTTTTGAGCAAAATCAAGATCCTTAACCCGTAGTGACAATGCTTCGTTAAGGCGTAATCCTGAACCGTAAAGCAGCTTAGCAACAATCTGATAAACACCCGTAAGATTTTTTAAGATTTCTAAAGTTTCTTCAACAGTCAAGACCGTCGGCAAATAATGGGGGCGCTTTGCTCTTACTGCATCCAGATTGAGGTTTAGCTCTTGCTGCAATACCTCACGATATAAAAACAAAATGGCGCATAGAGCTTGATTTTGGGTTGATGCTGCCACATTTTCATTTACCGCCAAATGGGTCAAAAAGGCATTCACTTCATCTCCATCCATCTCGCTAGGATGCCGCTTGTTATGAAACAAGATAAATCGCCGAATCCACTGCACATAAGTCTCTTCGGTGCGATAGGAGTAATGCTTAACCCTGACTTGATCTCGTACCCTGTCTAATAGCTTTCGAGGCGGCTGCTCGGAATGCATAACTAAATAAATAGTGTAACTTATATAAATAATACCCGATTTAGTCGGGCTAACACGCTATTTGGGTGATTATTCAGAAAGTTTCTTAATAACATAATGTATGGGTTATTTAGGCAGAAAGTTTCCGTATAACGTGATATATAGAGTGATTAGGCGGAAATTTGACTTTCGGGCTAAATCGCCTATATTCAGATTAGACAGAAAGTTTCTGTCTAATACATAGTTAGCAGTCTAGAAGATTCCGTTGGCTCAGTGCTTGAGCTGCTTTGATCCATTAGTCATCGACATCACAGAAATCAAGTATAATAGAGCGTCCTTATGGTGATCGCTCCAAGCCGCAGCCAGCATGAATGTTTTTGATCGTTCTGACCATGTTTATGTCTCTCCCGACCTTGACGAGGTTATAAAGGACACAATACGGTTTTTTAATGGCACGCCTGTACATTCAATTCCCACTCCAGAGCGTTTTCATGGTACAGGCGTATATGCTCTCTACTGCATTGCCAAATCCGGAATTTATTCAAAGTTTCATTCGGTGAATAGAACTGAATTTCGTATGCCGATTTATGTTGGGAAGGCTGTTCCAAAAGGATGGCGACAATCTAGGCTGTTATCCTCTGTAGACACTAAGGTTTATGAGCTAAACAATCGAATCAAAGAGCATAGCCGCAGCCTCGACATTGGAGACGGCTTGAATATCTCAGATTTTTTCTGCCGTTTTATGATTCTTGAGGGGAAAGAAAGCGATTTGATCGGCACTGTCGAAGCAGCCCTAATCCGAAAGTACAAACCAATTTGGAATACTTTGATTGATGGTTTTGGCAATCATGATCCTGGAAAGGGTAGGTACGAGCAAGCAAAGTCAGATTGGGATGTCTGTCATCCAGGACGCACTTGGGCAGAAAAGTGTCAGGGAGTGCCCGCAAACAAAGAAATCCTTTTCCAAAGTATTGAAGAGTTTTTGAGCAATTTAAATGAAGAAAATTCCTGAAATATCTTGCTTGGAGCTATTTGCTGGTGCTGGTGGATTAGCAAAAGGGCTAGAACTCTCTGGAATTAAGCACAAAGCTTTAATCGAATGGAATAAGGATGCCTGTCAAACACTGATAAATAACTATAGCGATAAGCTTGTTCATAATGTAGATATTCGCTCATTCCAGTTTGATCAGTTTGGTCATATTGACATGGTTTCAGGAGGTCCTCCTTGTCAACCATTTTCAATGGGGGGAAAGCACAAAGGCAATATGGATCAGCGAGATATGTTCCCTTATGCTTGCAAGGCCATCAGCACTTATACGCCAAAAGTTTTCATTCTTGAGAATGTCAAAGGTCTCTTACGGAAATCATTTAATAGTTACTTTGAGTATATTATTCTAAGATTAACTTATCCTGATATTCAGCCCAAGACTTCAGAAGACTGGGAAGATCATCTAAGAAGGCTTGAGAAAATTCACACATCTGGAAAATTTGATTCCATTAAATATAATGTAATTTTTCGGCTAGTAGACGCAGCAAATTATGGTATTCCACAGCGCCGTGAACGTGTTTTCATTGTCGGTATAAGAGAAGACTTAAATATAGAGTGGGCTTTTCCAAAAGAAACGCACTCTTTAGATTCATTGCTATGGTCGCAATTTGTTAGCTGTGATTATTGGGAACGGCATAAGATCAAGCCTTCAGCCATTGAACACCTAGATACAAGGAATCAGCAAAGAGTTCATCAACTGATTCAACAACCTACTTTATTTGCGCCATCTTTGGAGCCTTGGAAAACAGTGAGAGATCAAATCGGGGATCTCCCAGAACCTGATTTTGAAGGTGGTTTTGACAATGAGCATGTTCTCAGAGAGGGTGCAAAAGCATACCCTGGACACACTGGCAGTTATATTGATATGCCTTCTAAAGCACTGAAAGCGGGAGATCACGGAGTTCCTGGAGGAGAAAATATGATTCGATATCCAGACGGTCAAGTTCGCTACTACACAACCTTTGAAGCTAAACGAATCCAGACTTTCCCAGATGATTATAAAATTTGGGGTTCATGGACAGAAGCAATGAGGCAGATTGGCAATGCTGTACCCGTAGAACTAAGTCACCATATAGCGAGTTCCTTAGCGCGAGCAGTCTGTATGTAACGACTGCTAACAATCCCGTTGCACGCCGACCGTATCAAGTTGGTCGGTGAATCCGAAAGATTACTAGTGGCGGGTGAACGGGGTCGTTAGACCGCTAACCTGAATGTTGTTTCTAGTGAGACGTGTCCAAGAAATTACCTAGACAGCTTTGTACTGTTTTATTTTGTTCTCTAATGGAGGAAAGTATCGTGATGGTAAGCATGAAAAAGGCTATCAGTGCGATCGCCAATTATATAAAATATAAAGTCCGTGAATGAAATGTAACGCACATTTTTGATGTTTGCTAATGCGTTACGTTGCGCTAACACATGCTAATACTGGGTGATCGCCAAATTAGTTTTGCGCGATCGCAAATAGAACATCTAAAGATATCTCCACATCAGGAAAAGCTTGCATAGCCGTAATATCATTGCTATTCAAAATCAATTCCTCACCATAGCTTCCCTCCTCTGGTTGACGGAAAACGTAAACTTGTCGCTTTTGTAAATCGAGAATCCAATATTCTAAAACTTGATTTTTGCCATAAATACGCGCTTTC
>CAIJEA010000674.1 GCA_903819605.1 uncultured cyanobacterium
AATAGCCAAACATCAATAATAGAAGCGAGTAAACGTGTTGGCTAGCACAGTTAAACACTTGTTATCATTATATAATAGTTAGTCAAACTAACTATTAGTACAACATGGTCGAACAAGCTGCATGGAAAATCAGAATAGACCGCTTGGCGATCGCATAAATAACATCATTTATCACTACTTACCCGCGATGCGTTGGCAGAACTTTCGCCTTTTTTTTGGCGGACAGTTACTATCCATGTCTGGGACATTCATGACCCAACAGTTAACGATTCCTTGGCTGGTCTATGATTTGACCAAATCAGCATGGATGTTAGGATTAGCAGGCTTCGTGCAATTTTTGCCCACCTTAATCGTAATTCCCTTTTCGGGTGTATTGAGCGATCGCTGGAGTCGGCGCGATTTGTTAATGTTTGTGCAGATTGTGGGAATTGCTGTATCTCTCGCTTTAACGATTCTCACCTTTACAAATTTAATTACCTTCCCAATCCTGTTAGGACTTAGTGTTCTTAACGGGATGATCAAGGGGCTAGATATGCCTGTGCGCCATACGATTGTGACCGAAACCGTAGGCGATCGCGCTGATAGTAGTAATGAGATCGCCTTGAACTCGGTGATGTTAAGTTCTTCTCTCGTACTAGGACCCGCAGTGGGTGGGATTTTGGTGGCGACTTTAGGGGTGAAATATTGTTTTCTCTACGACACGATTAGCTATATCCCCGCAATTTTGACTCTGCAAGCGATGCGATTGCCTGCGATGCATTCTAATATCCGTACTAGCTTAGGAGAGACTTTTCAGAAATTACGAGAAGGTTTTGCATATGTTTCCCAAACGCTTCCTATTCGTGCGATCTTGTTGATGATTGCTCTAAAAGGACTGGTGGGAATAGCGCATATTGCGCTCATGCCTGTGTTTGCTGCTGAGATTTTATATGGAAATGCCACAACGATGGCGCAGCTTAGTACTTCTGCTCCGATTGGTTCATTCTTTGCCTGTTTATATCTCAGTGTCAGACGCGGAATTGCAGGGCTAGAGCGTTTGATTGTAGTTGCTCAAGTGGCGATCGGCATAAGTTTGATTTCCTTCTCTCTATCGCGACAGGTTTGGCTGTCAATTGTGATTCTTGTCTTTACAGGTGGCTTCACGATTCTCCAAATCACTAGCAGTAATATGATTATCCAAACTCTAGTTGCGGAGGACAAACGCGGACGAGTAATGAGTTTCTATGCCCTCGCGATGGTGGGAATGATGCCTTTTGGGAATCTATTTGCAGGCACGTTAGCCAATAGCTTTGGTGCAACTAATGCTTTGATTATCTGTGGTATTTTGAGTATTTTCGGTGCAGTCTGGTTCTCGGCACAGTTACCATCCGTAACTCGTTGGATTGCAAAAGAAACAAAATCATCCCAAATTCCCGTCGCTCCTTAATATTTATCAAAAAGCTAAAAATGTCGAAAACACTTTACCTTGTTCGCCATTGTCAATCCTCTGGACAAGCCCCCGATGCGCCCTTAACAATCGAAGGAGAACGTCAATCTCTAGCGCTAGCACATTGGCTTGGTTCCGCAGGAATTGAGAGATTAGTTTCTAGCACCTATACGCGAGCCTACCAGTCCTTTAAACCCCTCGCCGATCGCTTGGGCTTAACGATTAATCGTGACGAGCGACTAGTAGAACAAACACTTAGTTCTCTTTCACTAGATGATTGGCGCGATCGCTTAGCTGAGTCTTTTGTCGATCTCGATCTTTGTCTAGAAGGTGGTGAATCTAGTCGAACTGCCACGAATCGGGCGATCGCGGCGATCGATGATGCTTTAAAATACGATGTTGAGATAACAGCGATCGCTACTCATGGCAAATTACTGACGCTGATTTTGAAGCATTTTGACGACCGCTTTGGTTATACTGAGTGGGAAAATCTGACAAATCCAGATGTCTTTCAATTAGAGATTGGGGAGCAAAAGCAAGTTATTAAACGTCTAGGAAGTCAACAAAAAGTAACGACTCATTAACCTTATGTCGAATTTGGAACTTGTGATTTTTGATTGTGATGGTGTGTTGGTTGATAGCGAACCAATTGTGAATCGTATTTTTGCTGAGACACTAACCGAAGCGGGTTTTGCGATTACCTATGAAGAAGTCACTCAAAAGTTTGTGGGAAAGTCCTTAGCAACCTGTCTGAATATGATCGAGCAAATCTTCGGTAGATCAGTTCCTGCTAAATGGTTGGAGCTACGCAAAGAGAGAGAAATTGCTGCTTTAAAACAAGAATTGCAAGCGACGGCTGGTATTGTCGATGTATTAAAGGAGCTTACTCTGCCAAAATGTGTTGCTTCCAATAGTAGTCCTCGGCATATCAACTTAGTTTTAGGATTAACAGGATTGTTAGATCATTTCGATGGAAAGTTATATAGCTGTCACCATGTCGATCGCCCGAAGCCTTTTCCTGATGTTTATTTTCATGCTGCAAGTCAGATGGGCTATGCGCCAGAGCCTTGTGTCGTCATGGAGGATTCGGTAGCGGGTGTAAAGGCTGGATCTGCCGCAGGGATGAGGGTGTTTGGTTATGCGCCAAGCGATCGCCATTCTTCGCATCATGAGGCATTAATTGCCGCAGGGGCTAAGTTAGTTTTTGATGATATGCGTCAATTGTTAGATTTATTGAAAGCTTAGAACCCACGAGCAGAATGTGCGATCAACTCACCTACAAGATTGGATAACTGGCTGGACAGTAAGTTTAAATCCAAGCGCCTTAGCAACTTTAGTCACTGTCGCAAAGGTAGGATTACCATCAGGAGATAATGCTTTGTATAGCCCCTCTCTTGTTAACCCTGTTTTGCTAGCTTACTCATATTTTTGGCGCGAGCGATGACACTAAATGCATGGATAATCGCGTTCGGATCGTCTCCTGCTTCCTCAAGGCAAGCTTCCAAATATAATTGAATATCTTCTTCTGTTTTTAGATGTTCGGCTGAATCCCAGCGATTAGTGATGATAGCCATAATTCAATCCTCTAATTGTTTAACTAGTTCCTTAGCTTGTTTTATATCAGAAGTCTGAGTGCTTTTTTCGCCTCCACACAGAAGTATTACAAAGATAGAGTTCTTGCCCACGCCGAGCTAATTCTTCTTTGCTGTAGCGTCGTTGATGAACTGCCATACATTTGACCTTATAATGCTCTAGATAGAATGCTTTCGAGGATGATAGTTAGCGCGAAGGTGATGTTATACTGAGAATGAGTGCAATAAATCAAGATCTATAGTTTTCTCAAAATATGCTGACAACTACTCAATTTGTTCCATTGCTTAAGCAATTGTCTCACTCCGATAAGCTGTTATTGCTTAACTTTCTTATATCTGAGTTGCTCAGAGAGTCGGGTATTGTGCCGCTATCTATTCAAGACGATTTACCTAGACAAGGTTTACACGACTCTTTTGAGGCTGCTGCTATTCTTGCTCAAGCATTAAAAGAGAAACAAGAATTGACTCATGGCTAATAAAGTAAGATTTGCTTTCACTGAGGTAGATCCTAGTCTGGGAGCATTAAGTACTCTTCCTTATTTACCATTGACGTTAACTTATCAAAGTCAATCTTTAAATGTTTCGGGACTCTTGGATACTGGCTCTAGTGTTAATGTCTTACCTTATGAAATGGGATTAGCATTAGGTGCGGTCTGGGAAGATCAAAGGCTATCCTTACCATTAGGAGGTAATTTAGCTAGATTTGAAGCTCGTGCATTGGTTGTCAAAGCCACTGTTGAACAATTTCCTGCTGTGGATTTAGCTTTTGCTTGGACGCAAGATAAATATGCACCGCTAATATTAGGACATATGAACTTCTTTCTTGCATTCGATGTGTGTTTTTATAGAGCCGAATCAGCATTTGAGATTAGCCAAAAATAGTTTGACTAAAAGAAAGAGGTTCGTTACATTTCGTTAACGTGTCCTACAAGATAAGCGATCTCACTGCCTATTTTGCGTCATAATGCTTCAACTCTTACGATCCCTCCTTCAACTGCATCTATTCGTAATCCATACTTGTAGAGTAGTGACATTCCAATTAAAGGGTCAGTCTCTGATTCGGCAACATCAATTTCACGATACTCCCCATCCCAAAGAATAGTTACAGAATACAAATCAAAAAAAGTTTCGCTGCCGTCACCCAAGGTAACTATGTCGGAAGCGTTCCACGACAAGTCAAGAGCAGTAATGATTGAGGATGGCAAAGTGAGGAAACCGTTAAATCCTGTATCAATGACTGCATCAATAACTTGCTTTTGCCCGTTTGCATTGCCAACAACCAATGGAAGTGTTGCTTCACAGCGCTGATTCACAACTCCCTGCATCATGTAGGTTTCACCAAACTCCGCGAGCCAAAGTGATAGACAGCACGATGTCCAATGCGGATAACCCAAGGTTGAGCATCAGGATATCGCTTGAACAATTTGTTGGTTGCTGGCAAAACATGATCGGCGACTTCAAAGGCTCCAGTTTCAATATCGATCGCTACGATTTTACCTGTATTA
>CAIJEA010000675.1 GCA_903819605.1 uncultured cyanobacterium
AAGTGCTCAGACAGCCAATAAAATTCTGATAATGGCATAATTCACCTAGGGGCGATGTGTAATGACGAAAGAGTTTGATTTTCTTCCAAATTTGCCAAAAGCCGATCTTGACGATCGCACCTTTGCTGAATTGGTGAATGAATGCCTACTAAGAATCCCGCGTTATTGTCCAGAATGGACAAATTATAATCCTAGCGATCCTGGCGTGACCATGATCGAATTATTTGCTTGGCTGACCGATCAAATGTTGGGGCGTTTTAATCAAGTACCCCGTCGTAACTATGTTGCCTTTTTAGAATTGCTCGGTATTCGCCTACAGCCGCCTGCACCTGCTCAAACTGAAGTGACTTTTTATCTGAGTGCCTCTTTACCTGAGGATTATACGATTCCTGCTGGGAGTGAGGTTGCAACGCTGCGAACAGAGGATGAAGAAGCGATCATTTTTAGTACCGATCGACCACTGGTAATTGGTAAACCTCAGATTTTACATTTATTATCTGCACCTAGAACCGAACAAAATCCTGAGTTCCTGCGCGATCTGCTCTTAGATGTATGGACAGAAGATCGCGATGAAGGATGGTCAGGGCAAGAGCTGGCATTATTTAGCGATCCGCCACAACCGAATAATTGTTTTTATGTTGTGTTTGATGGGGAACAGCCGATCAATGGGAATGTAGTTGCGCTCAAGTTTAAAGGAGAAGCTGCAACTACCACAGGTATTAACCCTAATAATCCACCTCGTTTTTGGGAAGCATGGGATGGTAACGCATGGAAATCTGTACTGTTAAAGGAAAGTGACGATCGCACGAGGGGATTTAGTTTTAGTGACCTTGCCAATGAAGGAACAAATCCTTTGCAAGGTGCAGAAGTTATCTTTCATATGCCTTTAACGTGGGATGTGGCACAATTTTCTACCTATCGAGGTCGATGGTTACGATGTAGCTACGTTGAGCCAACGGCTAATCAAGCTGGTTACAACCGATCGCCACATATTATTGGAATGTCAGCGAGGGCGATTGGTGGTACGGTCAAAGCAACTCAATGCAATGCCATCTCCAATGAAGTTTTAGGAGAAAGTAATGGTACGTCAGGACAGGTGTTTCAGTTATTAAATAGCCCTGTGCTACCGCGCAAAGATGATGAATACTTATTAGTTACACCACCCGTTGGATTGCCACAAATATGGCATGAAGTCTCTGATTTTTCTGAATCTGGTCTCAACGATCTACATTATCTGATTGACTCAACTTCTGGGATGGTTCAGTTTGGACCATTTGTACAAACGCCCAATTTTCAAAGTCAGCATACCTTGCAACGTCTTAGGATTCAGGGAGAACCGATGCAAAGAGTTGTTGCGGAAGAGGTGAAAGCGATCGCTATGAACACAAAGTCCACGGGTACGCAATACGGAGCTGTTCCGCCTAAAGGCTCCATTATCCAAATGGTAAAATATCGTACTGGCGGCGGATTTATCGGAAATGTTCAGCGAGGCAGTATTAAGACTGCCAAAAATGCTATTCCCTACGTGGCAAGTTTAACTAACCATATATCCGCTACTAATGGAGTAGATGCAGAGTCCCTTGATGACGTGGCGATCCGTGTACCTAAAATGTTAAAAACACGCGATCGTGCGGTCACTCAAACCGATTTTGAATATCTTACACTCATTGCTGGAGATGGTGCAGTGGCGAGGGTTATATGTACTCCGACTCGCCGTAAAGAAGATGCGGGAATTGTCAGACTGTTGATTGTTCCAAAAGTAAGAACCGAAAGTATTGAACAAGGTTATGGTATTTCACCCGATCAGTTCATTTTGACTAAACAGCTAAGTGATTCAGTTCTGTCATATTTGGATGAACGTAAGATGCTAGGCATACAAATTCAATTGGAACAACCCGAATATGTGGGGGTTTGTGTTCAGACAGAAATTACATTGGAATCGACCTACAGTAACCCTCAAGTGCAACAGAATATTGTGCAACAACTTAAAGTCATGCTTTATCGCTTTCTCAATCCGATTTCTGGAGGCATCCAAGGTCAAGGGTGGGAATTTGGGCGACCTGTCTATCCATCGGACATCGTCAAAATTTTGCAAAATTTTCAAGGAGTAAGGTTTTTAGGCACTGTGCAGTTATTCGAGCTACGCTATGAAAATGGTGAATGGATAAGACGACTTGCGCCACAACCTATGATTAATCCTGGTCCCTTGGGTTTAATTTGTTCTTGGCGGAGTCCAAGGTTGCGCTCTAGCCACGTTATTAACATAGTTAGTTGAGACGGCGTTTAGAATTTTGCAACTACAGTATTTTCGAGATTCATATGCCCCCCAAAAGTAAGCTCCAAGCGCTAAGCGTTAGTCTAATATCAATGAAGTCTCCTGAAGCGAAGGAAGAGACTCTTGCTAGTGCTGATAATTTAAATAGTTCATCAAGCGATATTTCTCAGCCTGCAATTACTAACCGACAATCTAGTAATTGCAATCTATTGGTTAACCCGAATGAACCAAGCGAAATCGTTGTCAAGCTCAAAAATTCGAGTAATCGATCGCTACTGACAAACTTACGAGTAGAGGGGAACTTCCCTAATCAATGGTTACAAATCGGTATGGAAGGGAATGAATTACCTCCCTATGCTGAGATGGAAGCTGTGCTCTATTTTCAAATCCCTGCGGATTTTTTTGAAAATCAAGAAGCGATCGCGCAAGGTCAGGCGTTAACGATTAACTATCAGGGACAGTTACAAGTTTATGGTGGTTATGCCAATACCATCTCAGATTCATCTGGAAGGGCAGGGCTAGAATTATTTGATGTTGAACCATTTAAGCTTTATGTTCGTCCAACTAGCATTTATCTGGACTTTTTACCAGATATTTACCGCGAAGTTGACTTTGTTGGACGATTACTCAAAATCTTTGAAGAATGTCTAGAACCTGATGTACAGATTTTAGATTCACTCTGGGCTTATCTCGATCCGATGCTGGCTCCTGAAACAATGTTACCGTTTATCTCCCATTGGGTAGGATGGGACATGTCATCCATTCTAGACATTGAACGTCAACGATACTTGATCAAGCAAGCAATGCAAATCTATCGTTGGCGTGGAACAAAAAGAGGATTACGCTTTTATATCCATTTGTTTACGGGATTGCCCCTTGATGAGCATTTGCCCGAAGGTGAAAAACACATTAGTATTTTTGAAATTACTGGACGAGGCTTTGTCCTTGGAGAAGCCCTATTAGGTCAAAATGCATCAACTGGTGGTGGTAGACCTTTTCATTTTGTCGTGAGGATTCGTAAAGATTTACAAAATAGACTGGATGAGTCTCTAATTCATCAGATCATTGAACGCGAAAAACCTGCTTTTTGTACGTATGATCTAGAAATTAGTTAAGTTTGTGGGTGAAAAGTAACGTAAACCCTCGACCCGCAAATAATTTAGGCTAAACATTGCAAATTACCGCTCATCCTAACCATCTAACTGCAACTGCATCGATAAAATTATATGAATGATTTTCCTTATCCCGAAATTCGATCTTTTGAGCGACTACAGGTATCTGATGGCTTAATGATTAATAGTGAGCGCTGGAGACTGGCTCACGAATATCACCAACAGCGTCAAAATATGCAGTATCAGTCCCTATTTTTACCAGGGATTATTTGTGGTTTGGGGGTTGCACCGAGTACTGCTCCTGCTGATTTACCAGCTAAATTTAGAGATGGGCGCTGGGTTCAGATTCAGCCAGGGATTGCAATTGACCTACATGGCAACTTTATAGTTGTGCCAGAACCACTTGATTTTCGGATTTCGACAGAAGCTTACGATCGCAATATCGAAATAGTTTATTTAGTACTTAGCTATGTTGATCCTGCCAAACTAAAGCGCTCAGTCAGCAATGAAGTACTTGTAGAAACTTTTCGAGTCAATGAAAAGACTGATTTACCGATTGATACTGATATTGAGATCTGTAGAATTGCGATCGCTGAAGGAGACTTGACAATCCAGAAGCCGTTGGATGTTTTCGCGCCGAGCGTATCTCAACTAGATCTGCGCTATCGACTCCAAGCCAAGCTTCGTCCTCAGAATGTAATTCGGATTGCTTGCTTTAGTAGTGAGGATAAAAAAGAAGGTTTAACCAAACAAAACCTCAAATTTCTAGGAAAAGCTTTAATTAGTCTCGCACCTAGCATCTGTCTGATCGAACCAATTGCTAATCTGGATATTAATGCCGAACTTACACTTAATGATCTGCATGGATACCATTTACTGTATTTAACTGGTGAGCAAGTCCTTACTCTAAATGAACCGACGCAATTAGCTTTACGATCATATGTGGCAGATGGGGGGGTAATTTTAGTTGAAGCCGCTATTCGCAATACCAAGCTAGAAAACCTATTGTCTATTCAGCAAGAATTAAGAAGTGCAAGTATCATGCTGAACAAAAATATGTCAACACAATTTAACGATCGCTCGAATATTATGTCTGACGATCAATTTAGTATTCGAGCAGAATTAAAAACTGAATTAGATGCGATCGCGATCGAGGTAGGCTCTCATACTCAGGACTTACTCAATTCCTTTCGTAGTCGTATTCCCATGGAAACAGCAATGCTGGCTTTCTCCGACTTAGACCACGAGCATCCTCTTCGTAGCCAACCGTTTCTCTTTAACCGATTGCCCGTATTTACGGAGAACCCAATCCAAATGCTAGTAGGTGGTGGTGTAATTACAGTAATGGGTAATCTATCAACGGTTTGGGGCGGTCAGTCAGAACAAGAACTTACAAGAGAAGATATTCGTACTTGTCAAGAATTAGGTGTTAACATCCTCAACTATGCTGCTCAAAGGTATGTTATGGCTAGCGCTATGCAAGTTAATCCCAAATACGTAATCACGAATACACAACCAGAACCAGAACAGCGCCGTATTACGAATATGATTGACAAACCCTCTTGATCTTATTGCTGAGTATAGCAATTCTCAATTTGTTAAAGATAAATTGAAATCTCAAAACCCTATGGGTATTGATTTTTACAATTGCTAAAGTCAAGATAGTTATCACTGGTGGTTGAATTTTCTTTCCTTCATAACCCAATCTAATATTTAGATATTTCACACTTACTCCAAGGTTATCTGTTTATGTTTTCTATCCGCCAAATGATGCCTATTGTTATGAGCATTCAAATTACAGTTGCCGTGGGCATTACAGGCTGGATTTCATTTAATAGTGGAGAACGGGCTGTCCAGAAATTAACCCGTCAACTGTGTGAAAACTTAAATCTTCGCGTTGAGCAACAAATTAACTACTATTTTGAAGATTCGGTGCAAGTTAGTCAAGCCGTCGCCACAGCGCTTAGCAATGGCAGTATTAATCCTAACGATATCAATCAAGTTCAGAAAGATCTATTTAATAAATCCAAAGAGTTTGATACTGAGAACATTTTGTTTTTTGGAAATGAGAAAGGTTCTATGGTTGGGATCGATCGACAACAAGATCCTTCAAAATTTTTATTACGTATTCGAGACGAAAGTACTGCACCAAATCGTCCAACCTATGAGCTTAGTAGCGACGGGCAAAGAGGTAAGTTAGTTATGAACGAAGTATACGATCATCGCACTCGTCCTTGGTATGTTGGCGCTAAGAAGGCTGGCATTCCTATATGGAGTCCCATTTTTGTCAGCACAGTTGACGGTGAGTTAACCACTACAAAGGCTGAACCAATTTATAGTCCTGATGGTAGCTTTCAAGGAGTCGTCGGGATTAATATTTCGCTGAAACAAATTCGGCAGTTTATGCAAGAAATCCGCCCAAATGATAAATGGAACGTATTTTTAGTCGAGTCAAATGGCAATCTGGTAGCAACTACTTCCGATGAGTCTGTCTTACAAAAAGATGGCGATCGCACAAAACGTTTTGAAGTATCTCAAAGCAAAGATCCACGACTGCAAAAAGCGGGATTATCTGTACAAGAGCAGTTTGGAGGATTCCAAAATCTTCAAAGTTCACAGATAATTGAATTTGAATACAACGGTGAAAAATATCTTGTTAGTACTCACAAACTAGCTAAAAATTTGAAACTTGATTGGTCGATAGGGATTATTGTACCAAAGTCAATATTTATGCAAGAAATTGATGCCAATAATCGGACAACTTTTATAATTATCGCGATCATGCTAGGAGTAAATATTTTGATTGGCTTAGCAATTGCTTCATGGCTATTGCGACCGATGAAGAACCTGATGAATGCTGCTAGAGATATAGAGGAAGAATCTTTCGATCCTGAAGAACTAACATCAATAGCTCACCGTCAAGATGAACTTGGACAAATGGCACGGGTATTTCAAGAGATGGGCAGTACGATCGTCGAACGCCAGCAAGGTATGAAGAGCCAGCTACGTCAACTTCGAGAAGAAAAGGATGAGGCTAAGAAAGCAGCGATCGCTTCTCAAATGGGGCAAACTAATTCATTACAATCAATTTTGAGCCGTTCTAGAGCTGCTCGCAATAAATAGGAGAATACCGCGATGTCAGCAAATCAAATTGGATTAGAAATTCCTCAAAAAGAATTAAATTTTAAAATTGGCTCTGAAAAAAATTCTTTTCCAGTAGTTGTTATTAATGATAGTAATCAATTTGCGAGCTTCCAAATTGAACTAATCGCCGCAGGAGCTGATATTCAAGAAGTTGGCTATGAGTGGTATACGATCTCTCCTGATGTGAGTGTAAAGATCCCCCCTGGGGATTTAGTAGAATTTGTGATTTCGATCGTTGAAACCCCAATCTCAGGTTTCACTGGCATTATGAATATCACCGTCCGCGCCTTTTCGATTGAACTTCGCGAAGAGAATCGAGAAGTGCTAAGAATCACCTTACAAGAAGGTGCAGGACGATCGCAATTAAAATTGGAAGCGCCATCCCAAAAGATTCAAGCTATTCCCCTTGATGATGTCGAAATTCCGATTTTGATTAGCAATCCTAGTCAACAGAATACTAATGTCACGTTAACTTGTCTAGGTCTGCCTGAGTCATGGTTTCATGGTAACAATACCCAACAATTTCCTCTCAAACCGGGGGCAAAATTTAGGACTTCTTTTGTATGTACTTTACCCTTTGACCGTGATGCGATCGCTAAGATCTATCCATTTACTATCGATGTAGTCCATACTAATGGACTACCTTCTCAATCTCAATGTAATTTGGAGGTATTGCCCAAAGGTTCTCTAGAAGTAGTCTGTTCCCCAAAATCACAAACTATCCCCGCCAAGCGATCGTGGAGGTCATGGTGGAAGTTTTGGCAATCATCACCTGCGATATTTAATCTAACTGCCGAGAATGAAAGTAATTTACCACAAAAAATCGAATTCGAGCTAGAGAATGTCAGCTCTAGTGATTATGAGGATTTTTCCTTTGAAGTTTCACCGAACAATGCTGAAGTTGAGCCTTTTGGTAAGACAGATCTGACTCTCCAAATTGATAAAGATCGATCTTGGATTGGCAAAGTTCGGAAATTGAATTTATTAGTTAAGGCTAACTGGCAAGACACTAGGGTTAATACCAAAGATGAAGTACAGGTAATTGAGATATTTGTTAAGCCCGTAATTCCGATCTTTCTCCTGATAGTTCCCCTAGCGGCGGTTTTATTTTTATTTTGGTGGCTCTCTTTCCTCAATCCGTTTAATCCGTTCCCACCCCATAAAAGTACTGTTACTTCTGTTCAATATGATGGAAGTGGGAAATATGCGATTAGTAGTTCTAACGATCAAACCATGCGTAGTTGGTTTGTTGAAGGTTTTTATCAACCGTTGATCAATCAAGATCTGGGAGTTTTGGCAACTTCCAAAAAAGCAATTCGGATTGCGCGGTTCCGTCCTGTAAATAATGACTTTGTGGCGGCAGGATTGGAAAATGGTGAAATTCAAATTTGGGATGCTGAAAATGAACCTAAGCTTCCATTAGCTACTTTTAGCAGTCAAGCTGACGATCGCGTTTTTGGTCTGGAGTATACCCTCGATGCAAGGACTCTATTTAGCGGTCATGGAAGTGGTACAGTTCTGCGCTGGGATCTCCAAAATCTTTTTACTAATCCACCAACTCAACCTAGTCAATCCAAAAAGTTTGATTTTGCGATCAATTCAATCGCATTAGTCGGTCCAGATGACAATACTTTGGCGATCGCAGGGCGCTACAACCAACTTGTGCTATGGAACTGGGTTAATAACACTGTGAAAACGCTTCCTTATCCTAACGTAGGTGGACAGGATGATTATATTCAAAGCATTTCTGTACCAGAACGTAAGCGAAACTTACTCGCGACTGCTGATAATCAAGGCTATATGTCTGTTTGGGATCTAAGTACCTGTTTGCAAAGCGATCGCCCTTGTCAATTAGTCGAAGGTTGGAAAAATGCCCATAGTGGTAAACCAGTAAGATCTATAGCATTTAGTTCACAAGGATGTTATCTGGTCAGTGGTGGCGATGATGGACAGACAAAGCTTTGGGCGCTTACTCAAAATGGTAAACGTACATCTGACCTTAATGGCAAAATTTTAGCAACATCAAATACTCCTGTTAGTGCTGTTGATATTCATTTAACAACTAATGAAGTTTTGACTCTAAGTGGTACAACTGAAGGAAGAGTACTTGGTCAAAAAACAGAGAGACTTTTTCGATTAGGATGCGATCTCAATAATTGAGTTTTTTGCAAAGTGGATTATTCATAACTTCAAGTCCACTTTAATTGCCTCTAGGTGAGCGCGAGGGTTAAAGGTGGTATTTGCTAAGATTTTCTCGTAACACTCTTGCTCGATCGCATTAAGCTCTTGGGGCGTAACGATCTGGAGTTTGGCAAATAAATCACCGCGTCCGCCTTTGGGCAATGTCCAACCTTTGCCTCGCAACCTTAGCGACTGCGCTGTTTGTAATCCTTTCGGGACTTTCATAGTCACAATGCCATCGGGTGTCGGAACATTGATTTCTGCTCCTAAAACTGCTTCATCAGGACGAATTGGGACATTGCACAATAGGCGATCGCGGGTAAACTGTTTCTCAGACTGCACGACAGGCTCTATTAAGCGTCCTATGGTTGGGTCTTCTGAATTAAGATGCTCGACAACTACCGAAACTTTATTCATTGGAAATTCAGTCTCACTGAGTTGCGCGATCGCTGACTCAATACTTTGGCGATCGGGAAATATACCGATCGCATTTTTATGTTTTAACGCCATGTTAAATATCCTTGATTTAAACAGGTTTAATATTCCATCCATGCCTATTGATGGGAAGTAACTTATTTACCAGAGACCACGAACGGGAGTAGGTTCGGTAGTGCTAGGAATTGGAACTTCGCTGGGCTGACCATTAGGTTGCTGCGCTACATTTAAAATAGGATTGACTAAGGCAAGAACCTCGTCTTTGGTTGCATAACCATCAAAAGCATCAAGGGGGAATAGAATTGGAGAATCAAGACGATTCTCGTTATAGATGACTTCACTATTGCTCGCGTTAGTAGAAATCCAAGGACGCACATCGGCTCCTAGCAAAGTCTGACGTAAGAATCTAATTCCAGCCGCATGACGCGCTTCTACACTATGAATTTCTAGAGCCGCAGCTAAGATTGGCTTACCTGCCTCACCTGCGGCAAGCAGATTCTGTACCTGTCCTGTATAGGCAGCAACACCAAGATCTTCTACATATTGTCCCGCTAATAGGAAGTCTGTAGGATTCGCAAAGGGATCGCGTCCGAGGATAGAATTATAATTCGGACTGGTAGGAATAGTAATTGCATCAGGATTGCCGCCAATGGAAAGTAATGCTGCGGAGAGATCGGTTACATGGTTAGATTCATCTTCACCATAGGAAGCGATCGCATCCTTCGCTATTTGAGGTGCAGAGACCAATCCACCATTCTGTGCGGCACTAGCAGCACGATGATAAAAGTCTGCTTCGAGTTTTTCTAAGGTGAGGACATATTCAGCAACCTCTCTGGGGCTTAGAACCGACCCTTGAGCATAGGCTGGTGTAACTAGCCCCAAGAAAAAAAGCAAAGATAGTAAAGGGATGATAGCGAGGCTGAGTTTGATAGGCAGGAATGCTCTACTAAATACACTTTGAAAACTATTGAAAACCTTTTTGAAACTCGTTCTGAAAATAATTAAGTAAGGAGTCATGATGAACGCTTCCTGCTGGATGACAATATTTAGATAAATTTAGGACTGTATTTGAAGATGGGAATCCGAGCATTTACGCAGTTAGGCAACAAGACTGCCATCAATAGGATTGTTGAGGATATTTAGCGAACTAACAATGGCAACAATCTGTTTAGGGGTATATAGCTCGTCGTAAGCTTTTCCTTTAAATGGATTAAGACTTGTGTTTAAGTTGGCATCATTGACGAGGCGATCGTGATCGGGTTCTGTCGTTGGTCTGCCAAGTAGCGATCGCACAGCAGCAGCATGACGTGCTTCTACAGACACAATTGAACCAGCCGCTAGTAAATAGGTAGGATTGGTCAAGCTTGGTCCCGCGCCATTATAGGCATGAACGCCCAAATCTTCTAAGGTAACTGCGGTATTCAAAATACTATCGCGGTTTACAAGAATGCGATCGAGACTAGATTGATTGAAACTTAAATCTTGAGTAGTGAATAGAGCTTGATCGGCTAAAATTTTACGAAGGAAGGTCACATGGGCAGTTTCTTGTGAACCTAGAAATT
>CAIJEA010000676.1 GCA_903819605.1 uncultured cyanobacterium
AGTTTTCAAATGAGTGCGTACTCATAATCCCAGTATGTGTTTTGAGTTTTCATTTTGTCGTAGGCAAAATAAAAACCGCTATAGGTGTATTAACGAAGTGTAACGCATCGTAATTAGTCACAATAATAATTACCGTTCAGACGAACCACGAGGAGAATTTTGAAAGCGTTGCAAAGTAACGCTTTCAAAATTCTCCTCGGTTTGGGTTTGAGCGTAAAGCGCTGTGGCTTCCCAGCCTAGTATTGCTGTCTTGCGTTCCAATCCCCATCGATAGCCGCCTAAATCTCCTGATTCCCGAATCACCCGATGACAGGGAATGATGAAACTAATGGGATTACTACCTACGGCATGACCGATCGCCCTTGCTGCATTGGGACGACCAAGCGATCGCCCTAAACTCTGATAAGTTGTAATCCCACCAAAAGGAATTCGCAGCAAGGATCGCCAGACTTGAATTTGGAAATTAGTGCCTTTGATATAAAGTGTTAGAGGTGGTTGGTTCGCAGTATTTAGATTAGGAAGATGACTAAACAGGCGATCGCTAATTGGTTGCGTAATTTCGCGATCGCTAATAATATCGGCTCTTGACCATTCCTCTTGCAGCATTAATGCGGCAGATTGATCGTCCATTCCATCCAGAAAATATAAATTACAAATACCTCTCGCTGTCGTAGCAATCAGACAATTACCAAACATCGTTTCATGGATACCATAGCAAATCTGTAAACCCGCACCACCAGTTTTAAACTCTTGTGGTGACATTGCTTCAAGATTCACAAATAGGTCATGCAATCGCCCTGAACTGGATAAACCCACATCTTCAGTCAATTCCAGCAAGTTCTTTGTTTCCGAAATTTTGGATTTAGCATATTCCACCGTCAGATATTGCAAAAATCTTTTCGGGCTAATCCCTGCCCATTTTGTAAACAAGCGTTGAAAGTGATATTCACTCAGATGCACTTGTTGTGCGATTGCGGCGAGGTCTGGCTGTTGTCGATGGTTTTGACGAATAAAGGCGATCGCTTTTGCTATCAGTTCATAGGTTTCGCAATCGCCCATATTCTCATCTAGAAATTTGTCCATCGGGGAGTTCATGCTAAGCCATACGAAGGTTTACACTCAATTTAGCAATGATTTAATATTTAAGCTAACCGTTTCTTGCGATCGCCTAAAATTCTAGTAAACTAGTTAGCCATGCGATCGCTTGATTTTTATGAATGGCAATGAGTTAGCCTCTATAGAGTGTCTATTTTCTCGCATGGAAGATTGTGAAATGTTAGAAAAGGAAAAAGGGAGAATTTGAACTATGAAAGTCACCCTTGATATACCGCAAGTTGAACTTGAAAAATTAATTGCTCCTGCGATCGCTGAACCGCGTATTGCTCTCCATGACATAACTTGGCAGCAATACCAAACCTTCATCGATCTATGTTCTGGACATCAAAATCTCCATCTCACTTATCTCAAAGGAGCATTAGAAATCGTGACGCTTTCGCCAGAGCATGAAATGCTGAAAACACTGATTGCGAGATTGCTATATGTCTATGCCGATGTCATGAATATTGACCTCTTTAGTTGCGCTTCCGCTACTTGCAAATCAGAATTAACGGCGAGGGGATTAGAACCCGATGAAAGCTTCTGTATCGGTCAGCGTCAAGAATTTCCTGACTTAGCGATCGAGATAACTGTCACTAGTGGCGGTATTGATAAATTGGAGGTTTATCAGGGATTAGGAATTACCGAAGTTTGGTTTTATCAAAACAGGAAATTTGCTCTTTATCGTATCAATAGCGATCGCAGCGGATATAATGCGATCGCTCAAAGCCAATTCTTTCCCAATCTCGATCTAAACCTGATGGTCGAATACATCCAACCCGATCGAGAACCTGCAATAGTTAGAGCATGGCGTAAATTGTTAAGCACGCATGATTAAAACCCAAAAAGCTGTAGCGCACGCACAGCGTGCGCTACAGCTTTTTGAGTTTTAACAATCTAGAGTATGTTCTAATTCCCAAGGACTAATGCGAGTGCTGTAATCATTCCATTCGCGTTGCTTTAACTTGATATAGGACTGCACAAACTCTGCACCTAAAGCATCAGGCAAAATCGTATTCGATTGCAAACATCGCAGCGCGTCTAAAAGATTAGCTGGCAATTGTTTCACCGTGCCAAAGGGAAGCGGATCGGTGTAGGAATTATTGTCATAACGTTGACCTGCTTCGCGTTGGTGTTTGAT
>CAIJEA010000677.1 GCA_903819605.1 uncultured cyanobacterium
CGAAGAAACTAATCTCAAAATTACTACTCAACAAGATCTAGCGATCGCCGAATTTATCTTAAACCACAGAACCCCCTAAATATATCTATAGACCTCAAATAAATAGAGTCAGCGCGAAGCGCTGACTCTATTTATTTGAGGTCTATAGATATATTTAGGGGTTTCTTTGGTTTAAGATAAATTCGGCGATCGCTAGATCTTGTTGAGTAGTAATTTTGAGATTAGTTTCTTCGCCCATCACAATCTGTACTGGTAAACCCATCTTCTCAAATAGAGCTGCATCATCGGTGACTTCCCAATTTAGTTCGACTGCTTTAAGATGAGCCTTTTTAAGTAAATCTGATTGAAAACCCTGAGGTGTTTGAGCAGCCCAGAGATGGTCGCGATTGGGAGTATCAACGATTGTTTGACCATCAACAATTTTAATGGTGTCCTTAACTGGTACTGCCGCAATAAAGCCTTGCATAGTTTGCAGAGCCCGATCGCAGCGATTAAATAATTCAGGTGTTGCTAAACATCTAGCTCCATCATGAATTAAGACACGATCGCCACCTTCTAAAGATTTTAAGCCATTAAATACCGAAGCCTGCCGAGTTGAACCGCCTTGAATCAGTCGAATTGGTTTGGTTGTATTGAGCGCATTAAAAATCTTTTGGAACTCTGGATAGTCATGGGGCTGCCCCATCACGCCAATCCAAGCGATCGCGTCTGATGCTATCGCTGCTTCGAGAGTCCATTGCAAAATTGGCTTATTAATCAAAGGGAGCAGCAATTTATTGCGATCGGCTCCCATGCGTTTACCACTACCCGCCGCAGGAATTAACAGATGACAGGTCATAGATTAATCGGCAAGATGCCACCAACCAAAGGCGGGACCAATAAAGCGAATTGTTATCCAAATGACCACCATTGCGCCAATGCCATACCAAGCACCTTGGGTGGAAACTTCAACAAATTTGGCAGCCTTATCTTTGGTCAAAAAAGGTATCCAAGAAGCAATGGGTTCAGTACTTCCATATTTTTCGCCCATGACTTCCTTCCGCCGCTTTGATTCGCCCATAATTCATACTCTTAACTCACTACTAATCTAAGAATATCGCAAATTAGATCCGACACTTCGTGTCATCTAATTGTTTAAATCTATAATTCGAGGTGTGCGGCAAAGCCGCGCACCTCGAATTATTCACGGGTAAGGGAGGATGAAGTTAGGGGGTAAGGATGATGTAACGTTACTCCCGACTGACGATCGAAAGCATATAGCTTATTCAAATCAAACCTCCAAAAACTCTGATCGCCAATTTTCCAATGATGTTCTAAGCCAGTATCAGCCGAAACCCTTGCTCTGATTTCGGCATCTTGCAGTTTTAATAACACAATTGTCTCAGAGCCTAGTGCTTCTACAAGTTCCACTGTCCCTGAAATATGAGCAGTCTCAGCCGTGGCAGGTTGTAAATCTTCAGGACGAAATCCCAATGCGAAAGGAAGATTGCCACCAATTTCTTTAATTGGTAAATCGCGAATTGCGATCGCTTTCATCAAACTTTCACCACTTAAATATGCATTACTATCAACATTTACAGCCAAAAAATTCATCGGTGGCGAACCCATAAATCCAGCTACAAATAAATTTGCTGGTTTGCGATAAATATTCAATGGGGTATCTATTTGCTGAATATCACCCTTATTTAAAACCACAATCCGATCGCCCATTGTCATCGCCTCAATCTGATCGTGGGTGACATAAATCGTCGTTACTTGCAATTGTTTTTGTAATTGCACGATTTGCGATCGCGTGTCACTCCGCAACTGCGCGTCAAGATTGGATAATGGTTCATCCATTAAGAATACTTGAGGATTCCGAGCGATCGCTCTTCCGAGAGCAACCCTTTGTTTTTGTCCACCCGAAAGTTCTTTCGGTTTGCGATCGAGTAAATGCGCGATTTGCAAAGAATCGGCAACCTTTTGCCTCGCAAATTAATTTCGGAGCGTTGTTTTTTAGACATAGATGCAAACCAAGCGGACTTTGTCGATCGTTGTCTTCTCAAGCCAAAAGCAATATTGTTATAGACCGTCATATGTGGATAGAGCGCATAGCTTTGAAATACCATCGCAATATCACGCGCCTTTGGCGGTAAATGATTAATTTGGCGATCGCCTAAATAAATCGAGCCATCGCTTACCTCCTCCAATCCTGCAATTAACCGTAGTAAGGTACTTTTCCCGCAGCCAGAAGGTCCCACCAATACTAGAAACTCTCGATCTGCGACCTCTAGATCGATCTCGTGAAGAACAACATTTTGTCCAAATTTCTTGCTAACACCACACAAACGAACGGGAGCCATCGCCAAACATCCAAAAAATTGCATGACTGATTTTATCTCTAAATCCTCTCAGTATTAGGAACGAGAGGTATTTCTCTGCTATAGCTATGCGTACCTTTGTGGTTTATATTCATCCTTAAGATTCTAAAACAATAACTATGTCCGATCTCCAAGTTAGCGAAGCCGTAGCAAAACTCTATAACACTTATCCATTTCCCCCAGAACCAATCTTAGATGAGCCACCACCGGGGTATAACTGGCGATGGAACTGGCAGGCAGCTTATAACTTTTGTACTGGTCAAAAACCTGCTAAAGATAATATTCGTATTCTTGATGCTGGTTGTGGATCGGGCGTAAGCACAGAATATTTAGTGCATCTTAATCCTGAGGCATCAGTAGTTGGTATCGATCTAAGCGCAGGCACGCTTGCTGTAGCAACCGAACGCTGCAAGAGGTCTGGTGCAAATCGAGTAGAATTTCATCACCTTAGTTTGTTTGATGCCGATCAACTAGAGGGAGAGTTTGATTTAATTAATTCGGTGGGAGTGCTGCATCATACTGCCGATCCAATTCGGGGCATTCAAGCTTTAGCAAACAAGCTTGCTCCCGGTGGGTTATTACATATTTTTGTGTATGGCGAATTAGGTCGATGGGAAATTAGCTTGATGCAAAAGGCGATCGCTTTATTACAGGGTGATAAGCGTGGTGACTATGCTGATGGAGTAGCGGTTGGGCGGCAAATATTTGCCAATTTGCCAGAGACTAATTCTTTAAGAAGAAGAGAACAGGATCGCTGGGCTTGGGAAAATCAACAGGATGCTTGTTTTGCTGACATGTATGTACATCCGCAAGAGATTGATTATAACGTTAATACTTTATTTGAATTAATCAATGCCTCTGGATTAGAATTTTTGGGTTTCTCTAATCCTCAAGTTTGGGATTTAGATCGGTTGATTGGTAATGCGCCAGATCTAATCGAGCGATCGCAAAACCTCACCGAACTGCAACGCTATCGTCTCGTGGAACTGCTCGATCCGCAAGCAATTACGCATTATGAGTTCTTTTTAGGACGTAGCCCCATTGTTAAACAAGATTGGCGAGACGATCAAATATTACTAGCCGCAATTCCCGAACCAAGCCCTTGCATTTATTCTTGGCGAGAGAGTCCACAATTTTTTGACTATAACTATCAAATTGCCAAAATCAGCGATCCAGAATGGAAATTCCTGCTCGCCTGCGACGATAATCAAGTCAACAAACAAACGGTTGCCCAAATTTTACAGTCAGTTGAAGCTAGTTTAGAAGATGTGCGATCGCTACAGAAGCAGCAAATTATCTTATTACAGAGATGATAAACATTGCTAAATTGTAACAACTGTATCGGATTATGCCTTAACAAGGAATAGACTCAATATTTTTAAAAGACTGAAAGCGGAAAGTCTATCCTCTGTTAAGGTATACCTATCTTTCTTTAGCTTCAATCTTGTCCAAAGTCCAATTAGCAC
>CAIJEA010000678.1 GCA_903819605.1 uncultured cyanobacterium
CAAGGGACAGCCCTACTCTATCCCCTCATCCTCGACGATCGCCTCGAAATCGTCATCTTTGCTCCCAATAGTCCCGCCATCCATCGCACCGTCAACATCAAGAGAAAGGAACTTGAAGAACTTATATTGACCTTTCGCGTTGAATTGAGAGACTACCCCTCTTTAGATGTTAAGGATTCGGGCAAAAAACTCTACGACGTTCTCATCAAGCCAATTGAAGAAGACCTCAAACAGACAAAGGCAAACACCATCCTCTATGCTCCTGATGGTTTACTTCGCTATATTCCCCTAGCAGCGCTCTATGACGGCAAGCAATGGTTAGTCGAGAAATATCGCATCAATAATCTCATTGCCTATAGCCTCTTCGACCAAAACAGCAAACCTCAATCCAATCCCAGCATCTTTGCAGGAGCCTATGGCAATAGCAATCAAAAACTCGTCTCTGGCTTTAGCCAACTACCATCCACCATACCCGAAGTAAATAACATTAAATCTACGTTCCCAAACACTACAGAAATTACCGAACAGAATTTCACAGCCGAAGCAAGTAAAAACAAAGCTGTTGGTAACACCATCGTCCATCTTGCCACCCATGCCAGTTTTCAATCGGGAAGTCCTCTCGATTCCTACGTACTGTTTGGCGATGGCAGCAAAGTCACCCTATCCGCTATCAGCGATTGGAATTTAAAAAATGTCGATTTAGTCGTGTTAAGTGCCTGTCAGACGGGACTAGGTACTTTACAGAATGGAGCCGAAATACTTGGCTTTGGCTATCAGGTGCAGAAAGCAGGGGCAAAGGCTTCTATTGCTTCCCTCTGGAAAGTATCAGATGGTGGAACGCAATTTCTAATGCAAGCATTTTACGAGAACTTGCGAAAGAGTAATCCTAGCTTATCTACTTCCCTTAGAGAAGCACAGTTAAGTATGATTCATAGACCAGTCAAACAAGGAGAACCTAACTTCAATCATCCTTATTTCTGGTCAGCTTTTGTCCTGATCGGTAATGGATTGTAGGCAGCTTTAGCGACAGACAGGGCTTCGACTTCGCTCAGCCAGTGAGTGAAATCAATAGCTAAGCGGAGCCAAAGCCATACACAACTCAACTAGAATTTCTAAATAACCTCCCGCCTAAGTTCAATTAAAAATATGTCCGCAAATCAGGGTCAACAGCTAGAAACCTATAGCAGCCAAAATCCTCAAGAAGTATTACTAGTAAAGTTAAAAATCGACGATGAACTAGATGAAGTGATGATTTTTAAAGGGTTTTCTAGTTCATTAATGCGATCGACAGCCTTCGATCCAGATGTGCCAGTGATAAGCGATCGCGCCGAAATTTTGACCATCGATCGCCTTTCAGCTCCTTATAAACCAAACCAACCTAACTACATCCAACAAGAGATAACATGGGAAGAATTTCAAGATTATTTGTAAGGTTTTTGCTTCACAAACATACTTAGCTTAATGACCTATGCTTGACGAGACTCGACAATCCATTTACTCAATGCAAGTGAGGATCGCCTCATTATTGCTTTATCAAAATGTCTTGAAGCAAGAAGCTTGGGAAAGCTATGTCAGACTTTTGCATTGCCTTGCAAACTACGCCTTAGACGGACATGAAAATAGCTCGCGTCGGCTTAGCTATTTGTTTGCCTATGGCAAATGGTTTAGAGCGATCGCGGCAACTGGCTACAACTGGAGAGATTATGTAATTTCGCAGATCTTGACATCTGATAATCCTTTCAGTCAGCAGGCTCAAACTACAGAACTCGATCAACTGCCTATTGCTTTAGTATCAGCAGCTAAGCATGATTTACAAGTTTTAGAAGAACTTAGCCTCTGGGGTGGGGACAAGTTGGTAGATTGTATTGATGCTTTTGGCGATCGCCCTGTGAGTTGGCACTTATCAACAAGCGATCTATCAAAACTCTCAGCAGCCAAGCGATCGCTAATCATTAAATTTCAAACAACTGATGACTGGACACAGCTCTTACCAGAATTAGCCGATTACTATCAGCATTCAGGCACAGGCATATTTACGGATTACGAAGCCTTCCGTTGGCGCAAAGGTCATTTGGAAGGAATCGCCTATCCAGA
>CAIJEA010000679.1 GCA_903819605.1 uncultured cyanobacterium
CTTACAGAATATTTTAATAATGTGATTAGAACATGATTTCACTAGAGCAAAATTGATGTAGTTTCTAAAAGTTTCAAGACTTATTTGACTGCGAATTTGTTTAGTCTAAAGTTAGCCTAAAGTGTGTTAAATAACAGACACTATAAGTTAACCTTAAGACTGTGTGGTGTCACTATACTTGCTTGTCTCAAAAACAGGCAAATCTTTAATTAGTAATAGCAAGTTATGAGCGATCAACAAGAACAGCCAAAAGATACTACAGATCGCGTCGAGAAGACCGAATACATTCTAAAAAAGTCCCCTTTTCGCCCTAAATTGCGGAATATATTAGTGATGCTGTTTATGGGGGTAGTGCTGAGTGGGGCAACAGCAAGAACTTTACAGATTATTGGTAAGCAAAAAACATCGATAGACCCGATCGCCCAAGATCCAAATAACCCGATACCGCTATACGATCGCAATGGGTTTCCGAACTTAAATCCACCACCACCAGCTGACGCTGAAGTGTGGGAATGTGATGTAGTGGTCGTTGGTGGTTCTTTAGGCGGTGTGGCGGCAGCATATCATTCGATGAAAACTGGCGCAACTACTTGTCTGATCGAGCTTACGCCAATGTTAGGCGGACAGGTAAGTTCTCAGGGAGTCAGTGCGATCGATGAGTCATTGCTTATGCGCTATCGTCAGCAATTTCCTCTCAGTTGGACACATTTCAAAAATATTATTGCTAGCCAGCCAGCCCTGCCTGAGAAGTATTCTTACCTCAAGCCTGGGGCTGTAGTTGCTGACACGAATAGTTGCTGGGTTGGCAATCTTTGCTTTACGCCTTATTCGGGAGAACTTGCGGCTGAAGAGTTTTTGCGTGAATCTCAGCGCTCTGCACCTAAAAGTCGCTGGGAAACTCAGGTCGC
Source organism: uncultured cyanobacterium (assembly GCA_903819605.1). Lineage (GTDB taxonomy): Bacteria > Cyanobacteriota > Cyanobacteriia > Pseudanabaenales > Pseudanabaenaceae > Pseudanabaena. The sequence continues at coordinate 909 of CAIJEA010000679.1, forward strand.
TTTTAAAGGAGCTAGTTTTAATGACAAGGGCGATCGAATCATAGCCATTCATGCGGTAAAGAGAATCCCTCGCGATCCTAATTATTTGCCTCAAGGTCGTCTATCCCGCGAACTCAAAAGTTGGTATAACTGGAACTCTGACGAAACATTTATTAAGAAGCCGATCCGCTTGCAGCCTCCTGCTGGCAAGCAGATGATTGTAATTGACTCAACTGATACTGCTGAATTAATCGCTTGGGCAAATTTACCTCACCGTTTAGGAGCAGAGGGCTTTGGCACAACTGGTGAAGTTCATGCAGTAGCCGATAATCCTGAATGCACTCAAGCATTTACATTTCCATTTGTGTTAAAAATTGCCGACGATGATGGGCAATCTCTGAAGGAACTTCGTAAGGTTCAGCCAGGATACTCTCGTGAAGAGCATCGTAAAGATTATGACTTAGGTCGATTCCCGATGTTTGAGGGCAACAGCATGTTTAACTATCGTCGCATTGTTAGCTTGAAGCGGGATGACCCATTCAAGGCAATTCCTGCAAAAGGCGATATGACAGTAGTTAACTGGAATCGTGGCAATGATTGGGGTTTGATGAATCCGCCGCTGATTTTGACTGACAAACAAATTCTTGATTCTGGGCAACAACAAAATTGGTTAGGTGGTTTAAATACCACAGCGCTCAAAGATGGGGAAAATCATGCGCTGTTATTTGCAGAATGGTTGATGGACAAGTATGCATCCATTGAGTTCCCACTAAGGATGATGTCAGGACCAGATAGCCCAATGCCAACTCAGTCTGGGCTAAGCATGTATCCCTATATTCGAGAAGGTCGCCGAATTTTAGGACGTTCGGCTTATGGTCAGAAGGAATTTTTTATGCGCGAGCAAGATATCCGTAACGATATGGCTGATGGTCGCAGATTTAATAAGACTTCTATTGGTTTAACACACTATGCAATTGATATGCATGGCTGTCGCTACCGCAACTGGGAACCATCCAAAGCGCCAAGCTCAGCTCCAGCTAATGAAGATAAGGTGCGACCAATTATCATACCTTTTGAGAGTTTAATTCCTCAGCGTATTGATAATTTGCTGGTGGGTGGGAAAGCGATCGCAGTTAGTCATATTGTAAATGCTGCGACGCGTATCCATGTTGGTGAATGGTCAGCAGGTGCCGCCGCAGGTGCCGCCGCCGCATGGATCGTAATGCAAGAAGATTCTACACTGACTCCTCAAGCTATTCTTGATAGCGGGAGAATCAGTGACTTACAAGCACATTTGCGATCGCAAGGTTTATTACTAGATTGGTAACTTATAGCTGTCTTCCATCGTGTTAGGACTAAATCAAAACCCAAATAAATAAAGGCGGCGCGAAGCGCCGCCTTTATTTATTTGGGTTTGCTATAGGTGTCGCTAGTCAAATCAAACAGAAAGGGTGTGAGCCGCACATCCTTTCTGTTTGAAATCTTGTTTGAAATTTTATGATTGAGGCTTATTAAAGATGGCAACAAATACTTGCTTTATTGTTAGGAGTACTAAGCCCACTGCAATTACTGCAAAAATCATGGTTATGCCTGAGCCAATCGCCAATAACAAAGTACGGACAAGGGTAGAAAGACGATTAGCGAGGGTATTTGCGGTCTGTAAAGGTGTTGCCGCTAACTTTTGTGCCACCATAGTGGTAAACAAGTAGAGTCCAGTGGCTAGGGTCGCAGCGATCGATGCTCCTGTGAGATTTTTTAAAGGAGAGGTTGTTGCATCTGGCGGAGATTGGAGTTTGACTTCTTCAGGCATATTTGGTCTTGCAAAATCTATGGCTAAACAAATATAAGTAGCAGCGCTTTGCACTACTACTTATATTTTAAAGGTTGCGATAAAATCGCAAAAAATTCGTCTAAACAGGTAAAAAACTTAATATCTTTGACCACAAAATGATTTAAGATATCCGCACTCAACACAAAAATGCTAGTCCCACTGGAAACAGTGGGCTTTCTTTTATCATTGCATAAATGTTTGTGTGGTGTGACAACAAATTTACAACGAGCATTATTAAAGCAAATGGGGCACTTAAGTGCCCCATTTGCTTTAATAATGCAAAAAATCGAGCGCAACACCAAAAACAAGCATTTTGGCGATAGCTTCATATGAAGCCAATATGTAAGGATGGTAATATTTAGAAATTCTAAATCATTTATAGTTTTCTAAGTTTGTAGAAGAGCAGATCCAAAAGGTGCATCCTTCTCCAAATTATTGGAGATAGCTATATGAAATTAATATATGAGTCGTATAACATTTACATAACTTCTATATATCTTTTTTATAACAAAAGCAGCTTAGTAATTACTTTATAGACAATTAAAAATGTGAATAATATCTATATTAGTACTTTCTTAAACTTCATTAACAAGAAGCTATAAGTATTGAGTACTTTTATTAGGTATTTTGAAGTATGGAGTTAATATGTTCTGGACAGCAGATCGGATTTACTCTCAAGGGATTGAACAGGCTCAGCAAAGAATCTATGAATTCTTTTTAGAAATTGTGCGCCACAAGCAACCAGAGAGTGTACTAGTTGATTTCGAGTGCCTGTTTGTAAATTTTAGTAATAGTCAGAATCCACAGATTACTGAAGCACTCGATCAGATTGTGACTGCTTATAATGAAAAAGAATTCTTTTATACTTTAAAACGTTGTTGTTATATCATTATCAACAACTGGACGGTAAGTAATGATAGAGCTTATATCCAATCTCTACTTGATGTTTTTAATCATTCCTCAATTAATAAACAGACCGTATCCGTGAAGATGCGAACTTTAAGATCTTGGTTACAAATATTTGCTAAAAGTGAAGATTTTCAAGCTTTAAAGTTATTTACTCTTTATGCCGAGCCACAATCTAATATTGAACGTAATTGGAGTAATCGCTTTGCTTCATATTTACTAACCGATCAATATACAAACCCAGCAAGTTCATTAGAGCAGAGACAAGCTGCTAACTTGTTAGCCCAGAGAATGAAAGAGAAGTTTAAGTTTGATTTGGCAATGTACACAGCCAGATCTAGCCATCATTTAATACAGTCAAATCAGAGCGATAATCCTACTAGCTTAAGTGACAATGTACTGAATCTTGCCACACTTATATTGACAAAAAAGAGTGTGTTTAACTGTGAAGAATTAGCTAATAAATTTCTAGCTAGTAGTAAAAATATCTCGTTTCAAGACTTTAAAACTAGTTTGTTCCAATATCTTGATTTCTCAATTACCGATCCAGAGATTTCTGATACGGTACAAACAAAGCTCTATGAAAATACCTTTGATTTAAAATCTGAACTTGACGATTATCTCGTTAATACATCTTTACTTCTAAAAACTGCTAAAGCTGTAATTAGTGAAATTACGAGTTGCGATCGCGGTCAACCTACGGAACTATTTAATATCTTGTTACACCATACCAACCCACTTAATTTTGTAGTGTTACTGCTTAAACTTCTGTTATTGAATGATGCTCTTCGTCCTTATATAGAGTTAAGAATAGCTGCGATCATTAAGTATTACAGTAAATATAGTGAGTCAAAATGTAAATCTGTGATTGCATTTATCGATATGCTGAATATTGCTTTTGCAATTTATGCTGGAGAAACTCGCTATAACATTGTGCGAATGAATCCCTACGAATCATCAAATTCTATAGAAGGAAATAAACCCTTAGATTCGCAGATTTCCAAGTTTAATATTAAAGAATACCGAATTTTTTCGCAGGCTCGTTGATTTAGTAATTATAAATAATTTGTGCAATCTTGCCTCCTCTTAGCCAATGAGACCATTAGCGGAGAGGAGGCTATTCTAATTAATCTCACAAATAGGTTTGGACATTTATAAATCTCAAAAGAACGAGGGTGCAGAGTGGAACGCTGAAATTGGGACTTGGAGACTAAGCCCCTACCATGACATCTTAAGAGAGGATTTGGTCTCCAAATCCTCTCTTAAGATGTCATGGAAACATTATGACGATCTTTGTTCTACGTAACATCAGTTAATAAATCTTTTAAATGTTTCTAGAGTAATCTTGTAAGGTGGATAACGCAACTTGATATCGAAGCGAAAAGAGTTTTTGAGAATACTTTTGCGGTGAGAAAACGTATCAAAGGAAGCTTTGCCGTGGTAACTGCCTATACCACTGTTACCAACTCCGCCAAATGGAAGTTCAGGATTACTCAGATGGAGAATTGCATCGTTGAAACATCCACCTCCAAAGGATATTTCTTTAAGAATTCGCTCTTGATGATATTTATTCTTAGAGAAGAGATATAGTGCAAGGGGTTTAGGTCTGTCTTTAACAAAGGCGATCGCATCTGAGATTTGGTCATATTCTAAAACTGGTAAAATAGGACCAAAGATTTCCTCTGTCATAATTTTAGAGTTAGGTGACACCTCGTCGATTAGAGTAGGTGCAAGAAAGCGATCTTCGCGATCTCTTTGACCCCCAATCAATATTCTGCCTTCATTCAGCAAACTAACTAAGCGATCGAATTGACGATAATTGACAAGTCTGGCAAAGTCAGGACTTTGTTGCGGATTATCGCCAAAAAAGTTTTTGACATGTTCGCATATCTTCTCAATTAATACAGATTTGATGCTTTTCTGCACTAATAGATAATCGGGAGCAACACATGTCTGTCCTGCATTATAGAACTTACCCCAAGCAATGCGTTTGGCAGTAGTTTCTAAATTGCAATCTGAATCGACAATACAGGGACTTTTACCACCAAGCTCTAGCGTTACAGGAGTTAAGTGTTTTGCAGCAGCTTCCATTATGATTTTGCCGACCTCAGTTCCCCCTGTAAAGAATATATGATCAAATTTTTCCGCTAATAAAGTCTGATTTACTTCGATTCCCCCTTCGATTACCGTAATATAACTTGGGTCGAAGTTTGTCTTAATGATTTGAGCGATCGCACTGGAAGTATGTGGGGTATGTTCTGATGGCTTAAGGATTGTACAATTTCCTGCGGCGATCGCCCCGATGAGAGGTTTAATTGCCAACATAAAGGGATAATTCCAAGGAGCGATTATCAGTACAATACCTAAAGGCTCAGTGTAGATAAAACTAGAACTAGGAAATAAATTGATGGGAGACCCAACTTTTTTGGGCTTCATCCAAGCCTTGAGATGTTTAAGGGTAAATTTAATGTCAGAAAGGAGAGTCAATAGCTCGCTACCATATACTTCAATAGCAGGCTTACGTAAGTCCGCATAGATAGCATCAAGAATTAGTTTTTCGTTCTCTTGGATTAATTGTGAGAGTTTACTAAGCTGAGAAGCTCGAAAATTGTATTCTTGGGTTTGTCCTGTTGCAAAAAAAGCGCGTTGTTTCGCGATCGTCTCTTTGATATCCAGACTAATCGGAGGCATTATCTCCATAATTTGTAAATTCCGTAAAGTTGTCTTCTATCTTAAGGTTAACCTATGGTAATTTTAAGCCTTGGAGAAAGCGTGTAACTGCAAAAAACTATGGCAATTTTCGGCGGCATTCTGATTGTAATCGGCATCATTCTATTTTTTGTGCAAAAGAACTACAGCACAAAGTTACAAAGTATTCGTTCCGCAACATCTTCAACGGTTGCCGAGTTGCAACGCATCGCTAGCGAAATTGCTGGGGAGATTGGTAGTGGTAATTTGAGAGAATACGTTAAGGTGCGCGGTAATATCCGCAGCGATCGCCCTTTAATTTCCGAGCTTAAGCAAGAACCCTGCGTGCACTACACCATGCGCGTAGTTAGAGAGTATGAGGAGCAACATACAACTCGCGATAGCGAAAATAAAACTCGCACCGAAACCCGCCGAGGTTCAGAAACTGTGTCGAGTAATAGTCAATCAATTCCATTTACTTTGCAAGATAAATCTGGCGAACTTGTGGTTAACCCTGATGGTGGGAATATTGATACGGTGCAAGTATTAAATGAGTTTCGCCAAGAGAATTCCAGCGGTTCTTCAATATCTTTTGGAGGTTTTACTTTAGCGCTTGGTACTGGTATGGGTGGTAGACGTACGATAGGTTATCGCTATACAGAGTCGATTTTGCCATGCGATCGCGAGGTGTTAGTAATTGGCACAGCAGCAGACGAGGGTGGGCAAGTCACGCTTCGTAAGCCAATTCAATCTGACAAAAAGTTTATTATTTCCCTTAAGAGTGAAGAGGAACTTGCCCAATCTACGGCAAGCGCGGCTAAATGGTATTTCTATGGGATGATTGCCTCTTTTGCGATCGGAGCGATCTTAGTAATTTTAGGGTTGGTTTTGAAGAGTTAAGTCCTTAGAATTTGTGAAGGCTGAATTTTAAATATATTTACGAAAAACTTTATCCTTTCATCAATAGTTAACTAAAACGATTCTTTGTTTCTTAAAGTTTTAATCTTGATTTTAAGTTAGCTGGAGCAATATAGATTCTGGTTTTACCTTGCTTAGATTGCGCTAAAACTAGCAAATCCTTCTCAGCCAAAGTTTTAAGGTAACTTCTAGCTGTATTCTCGGTCACTCCATAATCGATTGCAACTTGTTTTGATGTAAACTCTTTACCTGGAGTTTTCAGCGCTTCTTTTAGTATTTCTAACTGACCTCTCATTAATGTTTTCGCCACAGAACTCCGATCGATCCAAGTCATAAACTCGTAGAAATCGCGTTTTTTCCTGTCTATGTATTCGTACAAAGATTTCACTGCTTTGGCGATCGTGTCAACTTGGTTATACAGAAAATAGGTAAGGTCAAAATCATCGGTTTCAGTATAGATAAATGCTTTGTCATATTCGCTGCGTTTTTCTTGGATAAATTTACTAATAGATATATATTCAAATAGCCAATAAGTCGATCTCAGAATGCTCCAATAGAAGATCGCTCTTGCTGTTCTGCCGTTCCCATCACCAAATGGATGAATATAGGCAATCATAAAATGGAGAACGATCGCTTTAATAATTGGATGAACAAAGTTATTCCCATCAATTTGTCCATGATTGCTATTTGCAAAGTCACACAAACTCTGTAATCTAGATTCAATAGTTGTCCAGTCAGGGGGCTGAAAAGTATAGTCGCTTTGAAAATCTGTAACAAAAATTTTATTGTCTGTTCTTAATTGTCCCGATATTGCTTGATTATCAATGGCATCGCGTGTAGCGATTTCATGTAGTTCTAAAATTAATTCAATTGATAATTGTTCGTCTTTTTTCTCAACAGCTTTTTTCATTAATCGATAATTGTTGAGGATCATTTGCTGTGATTTGTCTTTGGGGGCAAGACTCCTCTCTAACATTTCCTTAGCAACTTCGCGAGTAGTTGAGGCTCCTTCTAACTGCGATGAAGTAATTGCTTCTTCTAGCATCAGACTTTTAATGAGATAACGATTTTTCTCACTAGAAGAGACCAAATCCCCGTCGCTAATTTCGCGACCTCCTCCCGTCATCTTATCAATGGCATATAGTTGGGCAAAAAGCGAATCTGGCTCACAGTAACTAAATTGCATACCTCTTTCAGCTTGCAAGAGTTGCAGATTTTTAATGATTGCTTTTCGAGAGATTTTAGTTGCTAACCATGCGGCAGATTCATCGTCATTTTTTTCTACTCGCCATTTAAAGTCATTCCAATGCAAATATCTTCCTTGGGTATCCGTTGCTCCATATTTTCCAAGGAGAGGTACATATTTATCAGGTTTTATTTGCTCTAATAGTTGCGTAAATGGCTTAGGCTGTCTAATTCTTGCCATAGAAAATATGATTCAACGCAATTTTGATTTTTTTAGTTTACTTGATCTGCAATAAGTATGTTGACGCAATTATCACTACAGTTTACAAAATTGGCGCGATCGCGAAAATGCGGCTTCTTGGAATTGCCAACCAAAGGCGAAATGACTAATGGAACTAATGTCAGGAACTGCCGCACGGATTGCTTGCATTTGCAACTCCAACGATGGGCGATTAGCAAAGGGTTCATTCCATTGTCCTACTAAAATCGGCGCGATTTTGGTTCCTTCAGGAGCATATTGAGCGACCCGACGCACTTGGGCAACAATACAATCGGGCTTGCCACAGACTGCATATGCCATGGGCTGCCACTCATAGGCACTGGTGAACAAATGCCAAGGTTGCATTCGCGAATCAAATC
>CAIJEA010000680.1 GCA_903819605.1 uncultured cyanobacterium
CCGCGCAAGCCTAATTATTCACTTTATAATGCCTGTTTTTTGGGAGGGAAAGGAGTAGTGTTTCTATGACGAGGTTTGCTAAATTTGCAGCCAATACAAAGCAATTTCTAAAGATATGCAGAATCAAAATTGATACTACTTTGCAAGTTGCAAAGTAGCTAAAGTTATAAAGTCGCAAAATTAACTTTTCTAAGTTATAAAATAACGTAGATTGATGATCGTAAATTAAACCAATTAAGCCTATGCCTATTAAAGAAAATTTGATTTTAGTGGTTGACGATGAAACTGAAATTCAGAGACTTTTTCTGCAAAGATTTAGGCGAAGAATTAAAGCTAAAGAACTAGATTTTTGTTTTGCTTCCAGTGGTTTAGAAGCACTTAAGATTTTAGAAGAGCATAATTCCATTTCCATGATTCTTACTGATATCAGGATGCCTGAAATGGATGGAATTACTTTAATCTCAAAATTAGCAGATATTGACAAAAATCTCAAAACTATAGTTGTATCAGCCTATGGAGATATGACAAATATTCGGATGGCTATGAACTATGGAGCGTTCGACTTTGTCACTAAACCGATTGATTTCAAGGATTTAGAAATTACAATTGATAAAACATTAGCATTTGTACACGATCTTCGACTACAACAACAAAAACTTGAGAGAGCGCTAGAGGAAATAAGAGAGAGAGAATTAAAAGAGATTGCGTTAGCTCATGCCAAAGAATTGTCAGAATCAGCAAATATAGCAAAAAGTGCTTTTCTTGCTGGTATTAGTCATGAAATTCGGACTCCGATGAATGGTGTATTAGGTATGGCAGATCTGTTAGCCAATACTAATTTAACGACAGAGCAAAGAGACTATGTTCGGGTTATTCGGGATAGCGGTGATGCACTTTTAGCGATTATCAATGACATTCTTGATTTTTCTACAATTGAATCTGGAATGTTAAAGATTGAAAATCGGATTTTTGTTTTAGAGAATGTTATAAAATCTGTATGTGAGTTTTTAAGTAGACAAGCGATCGCCAAGAACATTAATCTGCAATATGCGATCCATCCTGATACTCCAAAGGTGCTGCTGAGTGACAATGCGCGACTTCGCCAAATTCTACTAAATCTTGTAGGAAATGCTATTAAGTTCACTCCTCAGGGAAATGTAACAATTTCGATTAATTCTCAGATATCTTCTACATCGCCACAAAATAATTATAAGTTAATCTTTGCAATTCAAGATACCGGGATTGGCATTAGCGAAGATCATCTAAATTTATTGTTTCAACCCTTTTCACAAGCGGATTCTTCCATTAGTCGAAAATATGGTGGGACGGGCTTAGGTTTAGTAATTAGTAAGCGGCTAGTTGAGCTAATGGGAGGAACAATCTGGGTTGAAAGTCTTGGTCAAATTGGTGGTAACCCTCCACCCAATTGGGAATCAAAACTAGAAAATCTTCCTAGTCAGGGTTCAATCTTTTACTTTACTGTGACTATAGAAGCAAACTCCTTAAGCCCAAAGTCATTATCAAAATCTTTACATAATAATAGTAATATTAGTTCAATTGTATCTTCTCCTACTTCATCAGACAACTTGCGAATTCTGATAGCTGAAGATAATCCAGTTAATCAGAAAATACTGGCTCTATTTCTAGAAAGAATGGGTTACAAACCTGATGTAGCAAATAATGGGTTAGAAGTATTAGAATCACTAAAAGATAAAGCTTATGATTTGATTTTTATGGATATGCAAATGCCTGAGATGGATGGTATCACAGCAACTAGAAGAATTCGCCAAGATGCCAAGCAAAATCCTTGGATTGTAGCTTTAACTGCGAATGCCTTACCAGAGGATCGCAAATTGTGTCTTGAGGCAGGCATGAATGACTTCACTACTAAACCGATTCAACTTGAAAATATTCAGCGTATTTTTACTCAATATAGAGCCAATCTACTTCTCAGTAGTTTAGCTTCCAAAGAGTAATGAATGTATATCTATTGCTTCCTTGTACAATAAGACTTTGAAATTACTTGTCGGTAACTAACACAAAATCAAAATTCCATATCCCTAGAAATTACTATAATCTTTCTACATATTTAGCGTTGTATAAATTTAATTTATCTAATGATTACTCAATTCAGTCAAGCAAATAAAAGATTACGTAGATTCCTATTATTGATGTCGATGTCAATAATAATTTTAACTAATTCTTGCTCGCAATTTCAAGAGGTAAAAACTTTACGGGTGGGGATGAACAGTTGGCCTGGCTATGCGATCGCACTTTATGCTAATGATGCCAAGCTGTTTGAGAAACGGGGAATTAAAGTTGAACTAATTCATTTTAATAACCAACAGGATAATATTCGGGCAACAATCCGAGGATCGCAAGATATGAGCTTTGTCCCACTTTGGGAAGTGATGCAGGTTGATCCCAGTAATGATAAGCCCGTAATCGTTCTAGTCGCTGACATTTCAGCAGGATCAGACGGAATAGTCTCTCGTTTAGGTATTGAATCAATCAAAGATTTAAAGGGAAAGAAAATTAGCGTAAAACTAGGTACGGTTCCACATCTAGTTTTACTGGAAGCGCTTAAATCTGCACAAGTAAACCCATCAGATGTAACAATTCAAGACGTTTCTAACGAAAGAGGGGCAGAATTACTAAAATCTGGCGAGATTGATGCTGCGGTATTGTGGGAACCATCTCTCAGTAAAACCGCTAAAGAGATTGGAGGGAAAGTTATATTTACGACAAAAGACGTAGATAGTTTAGTGATTGATAGTCTAGTAACGGGAGCAAATACTTTAAAATCAAATAAGCGGGAATTGACTCAATTTATTTTGGCTTGGTTCGATGCTATATATGCTGTAGAAACTATACCAGACAAAGTGTTTGAGTCTATCGCTAAACAAACCAAACAACCGAAAGAAACTGTTGCTAAAGATTATGAGGGTCTCAAAAAAGGAGATATACCAATGAATCAAAGAATGTTTGGAGTGAATGGACGCTTACAAGAAGCAACTAGAGAATCCGCAAAGCTATTAAGAGAAGATTTACGGCACGGCAGACTAATCCGAGATGACATTGAGATTAATTCAGATGTATTGCTAGCAGCAATTAAAAATTGGCAACCATGAAAAAAAGTTTATCTCGACAACTTTTAGGAGGTTTCGGAATATCGTTAGTGGTAGTTGGCATTTCAACCCTTTGGATCAACTATCGCCTGTTGGAAAACGATCTGCAACAGCAAGTGCGTAATCGCGCTCAGTCTATTGCCCGCAGCTTAGAATTTGCCACTGAAGGGCTAATTGAATATGGTAATACAAGTATTTTGCAGCGGATGTTGCAAAATTATGCAACTTTACCGACAGTAATAGAGATTGCAATAGTTGCACCTGATGGCAAAACTATTGCTAATCAAGACATCGATGACAGCGATACTAGTTATGCAGTTATGCATCCCGAACTTGTTCCTTATTTAGAAGATGCTGCAACTAGTGGATTGGAAGTTATTGTAGAGACAAAAATTAGGGGTAAAGCCGCTATTGTGCATATTTTGCCTTTTAGCAGTAGGTTATTTGAAAAATCTGGTCAAAACTACTCCAACAAACGTGGATTAGCAATTACAGTTATTGATTTGCAACAAGTTCAACAGGAAGCATGGAGAACTTTCCTAACTTCTACAATCACAATGATTGTAGGAACTTTAGCAATTTTATTGTTAATGGTGATACTAATTCAAATATATGTGCTACGACCTTTAAAAAGTCTGAATGAAGCGATCGTATTAAGCAAAACAACTGAAACTGTAGAACTACCAAAATCTTTGCCACTTAATGAAATTGGCTATTTAGCAAACACGTTAGTTGCAGCAATCACACAGTTACAACATATTGAGTATTCTAAAAATGAAGAATTACGAAAAATAAATACTGAACTGGAAAATCTAAGTGAATCCTTAGAATTAAAAGTTGTCGCAAGAACTTCTGAACTGACAGCTACAAATATTGAGTTGCAACAAGCAAAGGAAATTGCTCAGAATGCCAGTAAGGCAAAAAGTTCGTTTTTAGCAAATATGAGTCACGAATTGCGAACTCCCTTAAATGCAATTTTAGGATTCACTCAATTGATTCTTGAAGATCAGAAAGTTTCGCCTGATATCGAAGAACAATTAAAAATTATTAATCGAAGTGGTGAGCATTTGCTGGATTTGATTAACAGCGTGTTGATCATGTCTAAAATCGAATCAGGTACTCAGGCTCTAAATTCAAATGATTTTAGTCTTGATAGCTTGATTAAAAGTGTTAAAGAAATTATAGAATTTAAATCTAAAGAGAAAAACCTCTATCTAATAATTGAAAATTCTTCAAATATACATAACTTGATTAGAACAGATGAATTAAAGCTGCGACAAGTTTTAATTAATCTACTTAATAATGCTCTCAAGTTTACTCCCGAAGGCGGCGTCATTCTTCGTGTATCAAATGAGCCTAGTTCTGAGCAAAATAGCGATGAGCAATATATATATTTTGAAGTTGAGGATACAGGTTTAGGGATTGCAGACAAAGATTTAGAAAATATATTTGAAGCATTTTTTCAGTCAGAATCTGGTAGACGATTCTATGAAGGAACTGGTTTAGGGCTGGCAATTAGCAAACAATTTGTTAAGCTGATGGGAGGGGATATAACAGTATTAAGCACTCTAGGTAAAGGAACAACATTCAGATTTCATGTTTTAGTGCAATTAGTTAATGGAGAATCCATAGATTACTCACTGAAAGCGATCGCAGATGACACTAGCTATGGTAACGATCTTCAAGGGTTGTCAGAACTACGGATTCTCTTAGCTGAAGATAGCCTAGTCAATCAAAAAATCACTCTCAAAATGCTCGAAAAGATAGGATGCAAAGCTGATGTTGTTAATAATGGGATTGAAGTATTAGAGAGGTTGAAATTCCATCCTTACGATGTCATATTAATGGATATTCAAATGCCTATGATGAATGGACTTGAAGCTACAAATTTAATTCGCGAACAATCCTTCTCATTTCCTAAACCTTTGATAGTTGCACTCACCGCAAATGCAATGCAAGAAGAGCGAGAAATTTACCTAGAGGCTGGTATGTACGATCATATTAGTAAGCCTTTTAAGATAGAAATACTTACAAAAGTTTTACAACGGGCTAGGTTATACATTGCAAGCAGTTTTGATTTGAGTAAACTTGAAACTTAGAAGAGATTGATGCACCTACATAGTTAGCTATAGCGGTTTTCAAATGAGTGCGTACTCATTTGAAAACAAAAAATCAATCCCAGTA
>CAIJEA010000681.1 GCA_903819605.1 uncultured cyanobacterium
AATAATTTGTTTTGTGCGGCTACCCCGCACAACACTAATAGTATCTGCTCAGCCATATGTCTATTCCAGATGATCAAAGTCAGAGACTCTGAATAAATCCAATACATGATTTAGGAAAAATAGAGTTGATTTAAAGCAAAAGTTCTATTTTTAGTTTTTTAGAATCCATGATTAATCAGGGCATCTAAATCGCATGTTAAGATCTAAAGCAAAATCTTCTTGGCTTTTACAAACTATGAGGACAGTCACCTCGGCGCAGCAATATCCGATCTTTGGTTCTGAGATTAAATGTCCCCATTGTCGGCAAATTATTCCTGCCTTAATTTTGACTGACACCTATCTTTGCCCCCGTCATGGAGCTTTTGAAGTCAATCCTAACTGTAAAGATTTAGTCCACTTACAGTCCGATCGCCAATGGCGTTTATGGGATGACGATTGGTATCGTCAACATACGCATCCAGATGGCATCCGCTTTGAGATCCATGAAAGTATAGATCGACTATATACACAAGGTTATCGAGCGATCAAAGTAACCATTGCTCATCGCTACAGTGACTTAGTTAGCCCCTATCTTGAAACTAGCCTTATTGGCTCCAGCATTCAACGTTTATACGGATTAATCGTAGAATTCAGTCCTCCAGAAGATCAAGAACCACGTTGGGGAGTTATCAATTTCGAGCTAGAAAAAGAATTAGGCACTCCAAAAGGGTATCCATACTTTCGCTCTTTCTAGGAAACAGAGGAACACCCCCTAAAATTTCTGTTGCCAAGTCTGCCAACCTTTCCAGCGTCCTATGTAGCAAGCAATTAGCTTGCGATTTGATAATCCTCCATCCTTGGGCAAAAATCTCAACCATTGTAAAAGACCGCGAGATTCTCTTGTCCCGATCGCGATCGCCCATGTCAAAAAGACTAATCGCCTAAGTGGAGATAGATATTCTAGTAAGGCTAAAGTTTCATTATGTATTGCATTGATGGATGCTTGCTCATTAAAGGCATTTCTTTGATCCTCATCAAATCGCTGTGCGGGAAAGTGATCCACTGCGATTTGGGGATCGTAAATTAATTTCCAGCCTTTTTGTCTCAATTTTAGAGAGAATACCACTTCAAAATGCACTTGTGCACCAGTTCCTTTCATTCTTCGATCGAAATGCAAATTGGCGATCGCTTGGCGACGAAAACTCATATTTACGCCCTTAAGCACATCCACTTCGCGCCCTTGCCCTGTTCCTATATGATGATTACCAATCAAGCGTCCAAACCATTGCAGTTTGCCAACCACTTGCTGCGAGCCATCTTCTAAATTTGTACCGTGATATACCCAATCTCGACCGCCAACACCACCAACTTTTTCATCCGCTAAATAATAAGCTTCTATCTTTTCTAGCCAATCAGGGTGAGGCGCGGCATCATCGTCAGTAAATGCAACAATATCACCAGTGGCTTTATCTAGACCAATATTCATCGCGGCAATCACTCCCACTTCCCTAACAGTTGCCGTATGTAAAGGTAACGAACCGCGATCGAAGCTTTCTATAAATTGCCAAGTTTCGCGATCGGTATCACGAACAATCACCAATAATTCATCAACTGGACGAGTCTGTTGCTTTAGCGCTGCTAAACAACGAGCTAAGTCTTGGGGCCGTAAGTATGTAGGGACAACCAAAGTTATCTTCATCGTTTCTAATCTCCTTAATTTACGTTATGTTTAGGTCAAGAATTAAGATAGTCACCTCTAGCCCACCTTAATTCTTAGAGATTATCGGGCGGGCGGGCACACCAACAACCGTTTCCCCAACATTAACATCACGAGTTACTACTGCATTTGAGCCAATCACTGCGCGATCGCCAATTACCAGATCTTGGTCACCCCGACCTACAATTGCGGCTCCAGAGCCAATTAAAACATCATCACCAATATATATTTTGTGTGGTGATCCAATCCAAGTTTCAGTAGCTAGAGTTACGCCGTGGTAAATCTTAACTCGATGTCCAATCTTAACATTAGGATGAATCACAATTCCCAGCCCATAATGTTGCAACTCAATATCGCGTTCTACTTCGGCTTGATAGGGAAGTACTGCATGAAAAAATAGAAAGTTAAAGGTTTTAAGTAATTTTGGGATAATTGGAACTTTGTTTTTATAAGCTTGGCAACTTAGCCACCACAAAAAAGAAGGATTCATTTTAGTTAGCTCTATTGAAAATTATTAAAAGCTGAAACCAAAGCACGGGTCGCCTGCTACGCGGACGATCCGTGCTTCTAGATCTTAAGGTTACTTATGCATAGCTACTTATTTGTTAATTAATTTGGATTCTGTGATCTAATAAAGAAGCAGTTTTTTGTGGCGCGGCTAAGCCGCACCACAAAAAACTGCTTCTTTATTTTACTACTAGTCCCTTAGCCATACTGTCAAACAAATTTAAGTATTCACTCGACTTACTCAACCAAGTATGCTGCTCTGCATTGTACCGCGCTGCTAATCCCATTTTTTCGCGTAATTGGCGATCGCCTTGCAAAGCTTCCATTGCCTTACCCAATGCTGCAATATCTTCTGGATCTTCTAGTACAAATCCACATTCAGCCGAAACAAGTTCTGCACCACCAGCAGTTTTTGCAGTAATTATAGGCAATCCCGAAGCCATTGCTTCCAATAGAACTAATGTACAAGCTTCGTAGCGAGAAGGAAACACAAAAAAGTCTGTTACTCGCATGATCTTGGCAATATCACGACGAAATCCTAGAAAATGTACCCGCTCCTCTAAATTTAGATTTTTCGCCATTTGAGGATAAGGACTATTCGTAGTGTTCCCTACAACTGCCAAATGTAAATGGGGCAATTGAGATAGAGCCTTTAGTACAGAATCTAAGTTTTTGCGATTTGTCCGAATGTCGCCCACAAATAAAGCTAAATCTACATCAAGTGGTAAGCCTAACTCAGACCTCGAAATCTTCACATCGGGATAAAACTCCTCAGTACTCACACCATTGAGAATAACTTGGATGCGATCGCTTGGAACACCAATACTTACTAGTTCACTTTTGACCTTATTAGATACAGCAATTACGGCTTGGGTATTTTTGAAAGCCTTTTTCTCCGTTTGAGCATTTACAGCCGTATAGAGCCATTGGTAAATCCCATACAAGTCTTTACGCATTCGATATGTATGGAAGGGAGAATTCAACCAAGAACCATGCACAAAATGTACAACATTCACATCTGTTGGGCTAGAAATAACAGCTCCACAAGACATAACCACATCAAATTCATCGCGATGCTTTTGTAGCCAGTTGTCGCTAAGAAACGCAAATAAGATACCGCGAATTAATTCAATTGGAACTTTTTCTAATGGAAATTGAATAGACTTTACCAATTTGTGCTTTTTGATTTCAGTATCAATTTGTCGAACAACTAGGGTAACTTCAAAATTTTGTTGGAGTGCCCTTTGTACTATTTCATAGTTGACTCTCCCTTGTCCGTCACCTTTCATAATACTGGCGCTAATAATACAAAGCTTCATATTTTTCTGTGGTGAGAAGTTACGTAGAAGTTATGTTTCAAAGTATTCTAATTGATTTGCTGTACAAATTCTATAGCGATCGCCACAACACTTGAAACAAACTCTAGAGAAGGAAGTCATCGTAAAGCACCGCATTCCTTATAGCCACTACCTTGGCGGTTGCTATCACTTGGAATCATAATAAGTACCTCGGCATAAAGACCAAATCTAAAACCTGCACTGTCCGTGCATCAGGCTATGTAGGTTCAGGGTTTTATATTAAATTGTGCCTACCTACTTACTAATTGCTCACACATAGAAATCACTCTTTGTCCCAAAAGATCGTAGTCAAAATTTTCCTTGGCTACTTGCATCGCTTTTGCGGTGATTTGTAGTCGCTGTGGTTCTTGTAAAAGTAAGCGTAAATGCTCGGCAAGCCTTTGGGGGTAAAGATTATCTCTCACGCCTTGATATGGCAACAACCAACCAACATTAGGTAAAACTTTTTTAGCTTCACCAACATCTGTCGCAATTACATACCGACCATGCGCGAGATAGAGAGGTAATTTACCCGTCGTGCGAACCATACCCACAACATCGTTAGATTGAGTGGATATGCAGGCATCGATCGCGCAAATATAAGTAGATAGCTGTTCATAAGGAATACGACCTACAAATTTAACGCGATCGCTCACACCAAGAGCTTTAGCTCGTTCTTCTAAAATAGCTTTGCCATTACCATCGCCGATCAGTAAGGCAGCGATCGGCTCATCTTTGAGCATTCCCATTGCCTCAACAACATCCCATCCATAGCACATTTGATAGCGTTCTGACCATTCCATCGATCCAACTAGACCAACAATTAAGTAATGCTCTAACCCTAAACTTTTTTTAAAATTGCTAGCGTCAACTATTTCTGCCCGCTCAACTTCGACACCATCAGGTATAAACTCCACATTCTTAATTCCTTGTTGAGATAGTAGTTCCTGATGAAAACTACCTCTAACTACAAAGCGATCGGCATGATGTAGAGCCAGTTGCTCAACTCCATTAATCAGGGCAAGTTGACTTTTTCCATAATTCCCAGTTGATTTAGCTAATTCATAAGCAACATCTCCAGAATCAATGACTAGTTTACATCCTAGGATTTTTTTTGCGGCAAAGCCCGATAAAACACCTGTATAAGCTGTATCTATTACATAAATGAGCTGCGGATGGAAGCTCAAAGCAGCTTGAATGAAAGGAAGTATGCCTTGCCACTTGCGCGCAGGACGATAGCAAAAACGAATTTCCCAATTATCGTCAAACCGATTTGCAAAAAGTTGAGCGCGTACAGCAGCAGCACTTGCGTGGGAACCATTAACAAAAAAGAGTAATCGTCTTTTTGATTCAATCATGATTTTATATTTTTTCCCGTAACTTGATAATACTTTTTACCAGCTAGAGCAATGCCAATAAATCCCCATAGTATTATGCCATGAGCACCTCTCATAGTTGGTCCTGCTAACAAGAAAAACAGTGACTTAACCAGTACTGCATGAGTAACTGGTAAAAAAATGTCGTCATTTTTAATCTTAAATGAAAAAACAGCAAAAATACAGGCTGCCAGACCTAAAACATAGGGAACAGCTCCAATCCAGCCCAGTTCAATCATTAGAACTAGGAAGGCACTATCTGTATCAAAACCTCCAATACCTCTACCAATAAACTCACGAATTGCATCATTAAATAATAGAGTAAATGCAAATTGACGGTCTTTAGCACTACCATCATTTGATAAATCGGTCAAACTTTCTAGCCTTGTTGAAATCGTCGTAGAAAATGGTTCAATTGTACCCAGAGGGACAACAATTAAAGCTAACACTGTAACCGTTAAAACAAGTCGAAACTTCAGTTTTACTGGTAAAGAGGTAAGTAGAGAAACCATACCAAGAAACCAACCAATCCATGCTGTTCGCACGATACTGAGAAGGAAAGATAGAGATCCAACTGCTGCTGCTGGGGCTACTAAACCGCTACGACAACTTAAGAGGATCATTAATCCTGTTGCCATAAAATCACCGAACGGACCAGGGGAATTTAGTGTACTCCATACCCGAATTCCTAGTGGTACTGGTTTACCTGCACTGCTCAGGAGTCCTGAAGAAATTAACCAAAGCCGATCCCATTCAGGAGCAACAAGGAATTGGTAAATTCCATATATTCCCATTACCAACGCTCCCCAGAGAAATACCTTTTTAAAATTACGGCTATATTCTGGATAACGATGCCAATTAACGTACAGGTGATATCCAAATAGTAACGGAGCGATCCACTCTAGGACTCTAACTGATGCTATTAGAGGATTACCCTTAATAATTCCTATACAGTAACCGTAAAAAACGCTCGAAAGAGCCAAGATAAAGGCTGATGTCCCTTGCTCTCTAACTTTAGGCAGGTTGAAATACAATGTATGACCACAAACTAAAATTGCTAAAAAAGGAGCAAGTAAAATTGGGCTAGAGTCAGTAAACGCACCTAGACGAAAATCAGCAATTCGTCGAACAAACGCGACTAAAAAGAAAAGCCACCATACAAAACCGATATAGATTATGGGGTATCGAAAATATAGAAACCATCCAACTACAAAAGCACCTAAAGGAAAAAGAACTCCTAATATTTTAGATCCGATCTCACCAGCAGCAAATAAGATTAGAGTCACAAAAACAAATAGCAAGATTACAAACCATGCTTCAGTTGTTTGTGATGGGTGAGACTTTTCACTAGACTGTAGCGATTGCATGAAGATGCTCTCTATTTTCAAAATTAGTTTCCTTTGCGCTCTAGTTTACATTAGACCTCTTGCAAATTTAAGTTGAGCAGTCACTTGCTTCAATTCATAGATGTATAAAGCAGCTATTAAATTACAACGTAACCCATAACCACTGAGGCGATTGGGCATAGAAAAGCTAAAGCATGATCCACTTATTTATGCCTTTTTCGTTGGCATGAAATGGGCGTTTCAGTGCCACCCCCTAACTGATCGGTGCCTGATGGTATCGTCATCACCCCTAAAGGTGCGCCCAGCAGTGGCTAACCTTTAAGGGTTTGGGTAATTTATTTTGCACAAGTACATAATTAACTTTCCACCCAATACGAGACCATATCATTTAACAATGAGAATATCTTAGAGTTCCATTATCTGCATCAATTTCGGCTATACAACCAACTGGTAAGGGAGCATTTTCGCCATCATGCCCGAAAGGTAAGCCCATTACGATCGGAATCTCTAAATCAGATAAACGATCGCACCATACCTCTTCCATTGTAAAACTAGGAGTAGATACTTCAGATTGACTAAAACGACCGATCGCCACACCCTTTAACTTTTGGAGATACCCCGACCATCGCCAATGGGTTAACATGCGATCGACTTTATAAGGTGGTTCTGCTACATCTTCGATCGCTAAAATCACGTTTTCTAAATCAGGGCAGATTGCAGTACCGATGATATTTGTGGCAAGTGTCAGGTTGGCAGGCAACAAAACGCCTGTGGCTTTCCCATTTCCCCAGCCTTCCCCTGATAGAGTAATCTCATTAACTTTCCCCTCTAGCCAATCAAATAATTGCTGTTGCGATCGCTCTGGTTCATTGCCTAAGGTAGTCAGCACAGGCGCATGTAAGCCACCAATTCCTTTATGTTTGGCAAGTCCCCAAAGTAAGGCTGTGATATCTGAAAAGCCAATTAGCCACTTGGGGCGATCGCTTAGTTGTGACCAATCGAGTTTTTCCAATAGTCGAGTTGAACCGTAACCACCACGAGCACAAGCGATCGCTACGCATTCAGGATCGTTCCACGCTTCAATCAATTGTTGACAGCGCTGCTCATCAGTTCCAGCAAGATATCCCCAAGGTTGACTTAGATTTTCGGAAATTGTTAACTCATAGCCGCGATCGCGCCATACTTTTACGCCTTGCTCAAAACGTTCCCACTCTCGTAATGCGCCGCTAGGCGCAATAACACGCACTTTTTGAGAAGGATTAATGTTTGGTGGCAGTTGGGTTGGTTTCATTTTGCTCAGAGTGAAGAATGGAGTTTAGCTTTAATGACTATTGGTGTGGAGAGAAACTTAATCAGCGATCGCCTTTCAAGTTAGTTTTAATAGTACATTTCTAAAATCTTCGCCCTGCAAGTCCGCGATTTCATACTGAGCTTCCATTCCTCGAAATTCTTTTATTGCGTCTGGAATATCACTAGTATCAATCTCTTGCATAAATTCACTGCCAATTACAGCTTTCAATCTTTTGCTGTCGTGATAGAAGTATTCTTGCAGTAGGGGAATGATGCGATGATACCAAGTGAAGCGAAGGTCTTCAAGGGTTTCGATATTCATGAAATAGCTATGCCCGATTTGGTAATCGCGTCCGATGAGGAGGGTGATGCGTTTGTTGAGTTGGGTGAGTAAGCGATCGCAATGTATGCCATCAATAACTATCTCTTTGAGCAGTTCGGGATCGGGTTTGAGTTCAATAAATGTGAATCTGCGGCGGAGGGCGATGTCTAGCAGTGCGATCGAGCGATCGCTTGTGTTCATTGTTCCTAATATATAGAGATTTTTCGGTACGCCAAATTCTTCTTTGGAGTAAGGCAAGGTAACTTTTAATTCGTTAGGCTCTCCAATCCTTTTGTCATCTTCAATCAGCGTAATTAGTTCACCAAAGACTTTAGCAATATTTGCCCTATTAATTTCATCGATAATAATCAAATATTTATTATCAGGATCTAATTCTGCTTGTCTACAAATTTGTTTAAATACTCCATCAACAATTCTATAAATAACTGAT
>CAIJEA010000682.1 GCA_903819605.1 uncultured cyanobacterium
AGTCAGTCAAAACGATTTGGCGACACTCAAAAAGCTTCAAGAGGAATTTGCTTCTGAGCTATCGCTCCTCAGGGGACGAGTCGATGCGCTGGATCTGAAGACTAGCCGTCTAGAAGTGCAACAGTTCTCTACCACGACAAAACTAAATATTCTGAGTTCCTTTAATGTCAGTAGCGCCTTTAGTGGTGGGGATATCCGCGCTGAAGGCTTGCCAATTGTCGGGACTATTCCCACAGCTCGATTTGCGGCGCGCAATCCAATTACAGGCAGTCCCATTGTTGGCACGATTACCGAAAAGCCGAATACTACCTTCAGTTATTCCAACTATTTGATCTTGACCTCTTCGTTTACAGGTAGCGATACGCTGAATCTAATTTTGGCGATGGGCAATGGCAATCCGCCATCTAGTGCTTATTCTTCGGCAGGGTTTTCGAGTACATTTGGTGTGCCTTATGCTGACTCAAATCCAGTTACACCCTTAGCTGCTAATAGCGTTGGCTTATTCGAGCTTTTTTATAGTTTTCCAATTAGTGATAATTTTAGATTGCAAATTGGACCAAAAATTCTTCCCTTTCGACAATTTGATGTCAATCGCTTTACGTCCATAATTAATGGTGCGGGAGGATTGAACTCCTATCAAAGTACGATCGCAAATAATGGGCTATCAGGCGCAGGTGCGATCGCTAGTTGGAGACTGTCCGATCAATTTCTGCTCAAAGCAGGCTATCTAGCTCGAAACGATGCTTCTTTTTTATACTTCGGTGGAGATAGTGCTAGCAATCCCAATCGTGGCTTATTTGGTGGCTCCAACCAGATTTTGACTGAGGTTACCTATTCTCCGAGCGATTCAATAAATCTACGGTTTCTCTATAGCCGTACTTATAATCAGGCTCCACCAGCCTCACCCGTTGGACAACCAAATCTGCCTTTCTTTCTGACTTATTCAGCGAGGGGAGTTGTAGATGATGGATTTGGAGGTAGGTTACAGGATAGTACAGGTGACAACTTTGTATTTAACTTCGATTGGCTTCTCAATCAATCAATTGGCTTGTTTGGTCGCTATTCCTATAGCAGTTTCCGAGTTGCGCCCACCAATCCTGCGATCGCATCGGGTAATGTCAATCTGCAAGCCTTCCAATTTGGCTTAGCTTTCCCCGATCTTTGGAAAGAAGGCGCTGTCGGCACGCTGTCATTTACAATTCCGTTTCAAGTGTTATCTGGACGGAATTTTCTGGTTTCAGGCAATGGCGATGGTGGTACACAATATGATTTAGAGCTAACATATGCTTATCCGATTATGAAAGCAATCACCCTCACACCTTCATTGTTTGCGACATTTAATGCCAACAACTTTAGTAGCAACCCCGCGATTTGGGGAGCAGTGTTACGGACACAGTTCTTGTTCTAGAGCAATTAAGAAAATGCCTGATAATTTAATGCCTGATAAGTTGGTCTGGTCGCGCGAAGTTGCTAATGTTCCGCTTCCTCCCTTAGTTAAGGGGCTACCGATTTTGGGAAGTGGATTGGAACTCGCATCCGATCAAATCGGCTTTTTTGTGAAGCAGTATCATGAGTTCGGCGCGATTTTTCGAGTTCAAGCCCTCGATCGCAAATTTACGGTGATTGCAGGAACAGAAGCTAACCAGTTTGTTAACCAAGTTGGCACTGAATTTTTAAGCGGTCGCGACTTTTGGCAAGAGTTTGCCAAAGAGTTAGGCGTTAAGGACTTACTGGTCAGTTTAGATGGCGATCGCCACCAACAACAGCGCCGACTTTTGCAATCAGGCTATTCCCGCAATGCTATTGTCCATAAGTTTCTAGAGACAATCCAGTTAATATCCGATCTGACTACAGATTTGCGATCACCAGATTTGCGATCGCCATTTCGTCTGCAAGTTCTGCCATTATTTCAAAAAATTGTCTGCGAGCAGTTAGGAATGTTGCTAGCTGATTGCTCGCCTAGTGATTATTGTGACGATTTAGTTAAGTTTTTAAATATCGCTTTGACGGTGACGGTCACCCAGCAATCGCCAGCATTTTTGTTATGGAAGCCATCTTATAAGCGATCGCGACAACGTGTATTGGAACTAGCTCGCACAGTAATTGCAAAACATCGGCATAGTCAGGTGAAGCATGAGAAACCGAATCTAATCGACGATCTGATTGCTGACTCCCAAAAAGTCCATCCCCAATTATCAGAAGCAGAACTGATCGCGGCTGCGATCGGACCTTACCTTGCGGGTATCGACACAGTTGCTAACACCTGTGCTTTTATGCTCTATGCCTTACTCAAAGCTCCTGAAGTCATGGCAAAAGTGCAGCAAGAAGTAGATTTGCTTTTTGTCAATGGCATCCCCAATGCCGAAGGATTACGCGAGATGAGGGCTTTGCATGGCACAGCAATGGAGACATTGCGGATGTATCCTGTTGCTTTTGCGCTCCAACGTTATGCGATCGCCGATTTTGCCTTTAAGGGCTGTCGAGTCAATGCGGGGACTCATGTGATCGTTGCCACAACCGTGCCACATTTTTTACCACAGTTTTTCCCAAATCCTGATTGTTTTGATATCGATCGCTTCCATCCACCGCGCAACGAACACAAACAAAATGGCGCATTTGCTCCCTATGGTGTGGGCGCACATCTATGTTTAGGTTCTGGTTTAGCAGAAGTTCAAATCATGTTAACCATGGCGACTCTATTACATCAATTTGAGTTTGCTCTCGAATCTCCAAACTACAAAGTTCAACCAGTCAGTAATCCAGTTCTCTCTACTGGAACTAAATTTTACGTTCATGTCCAAAAACGTAAGTTCTAATAGTCAGCATAGGCGGCGCGATGCACCACCTATGCTGACTATATAGCGGTTTTCAAATGAGTGCGTACTTATTTGAAAACAAAAAATCAATCCCAGTATGGGTTTTGAGTTTTTGTTTTGCCGTGGGCAAAATGAAACCCGCTATAGTATAAAAATGAGTCTAGGAATATAACGAAGATGATCGAGATGTCTGGCTACAAAATCAATTCGTTAGTTTATCAAAGTTCTCTATCAATAGTTTATAGAGGATACCGTATTGATGATTTTGAACCAATTATTCTCAAGGTCTTAGGAACAGAATACCCAAGTCCTGAAGCGATCGCTAGGTACAAACTAGAATACGAAATCTGTAGCAGACTCAATCATATTCAGGGAGTTGTCAAAGCCTATAGCCTTCAGAAACATCAGCGATTTAGATGTATTGTTTTTGAAGATTTTGGTGGTGAATCGCTCCGCATCTTAAAGTCATCACGCACATTTAAGCTCACAGAAATCTTGGCGATCGCCGCCCAAATTGCAGGCATACTCAGCGAAATCCATGCGGCAAATGTCGTTCACAAAGATATTAATCCTTCTAACATCGTTTTTAATCCCAGAACCTCTCAAGTCAGAATCATTGATTTTGGGATCTCAAATATTTTATCTAAGGAAAATCTAACGATCGGTCATCCCAACACCCTAGAAGGTACGCTTGCTTATATGTCGCCTGAGCAAACAGGTCGGATGAACCGTACTCTCGACTATCGCAGCGATCTTTATTCATTGGGTGTGACCCTATACGAGCTTCTCTGCGATCGCCTTCCTTTTGAATCCAACGATCCGATTGAATTAGTCCATTTTCATATTGCCAAGCAACCTACAGCTCCATCTCAACTCAATCCTGACATTCCCCAACCTATCTCAGATATTGTCATGAAGCTATTGGCAAAGACTGCCGAAGAGCGTTATCAAAGTGCACTTGGCTTAAAAGAAGATTTAACAATTTGTCAGCAACTTTTGGAAAGTAACGGCAAAATTAGCGACTTCTCTCTAGGCGCACATGATGTTTCCGATCGGTTTCAAATTTCACAAAGGCTTTATGGTCGAGAGCTAGAAACTTGGTTATTACTCGCCGCATTTGAGTGTTTGAGCCTTGGCAAAGCCGAAGTGATGATGGTCAAAGGTTTTTCTGGGATCGGTAAATCAGTATTAGTGCACGAGATTTATAAACCGATCACCCAAAAACATGGTTACTTTATTTCGGGTAAATTCGATCAGTTTCAACGCAATATTCCCTACAGCGCCTTTGTAAGTGCATTTCGAGAACTGGTTACCCAAATACTTATTGAAGGAGAACAAGAACTTCAAAGATGGAAAGTCGAGTTGCTTAATGCATTAGGACAAAATGGTCAAATCATCATCGATGTCATCCCTGAAGTCGAGATGATCGTTGGTAAGCAAGATGCAGTATTAGAGCTTTTACCGATCGAAGCTCAAAACCGTTTCAATTTAGTGTTTCAGAATTTCGTGCGTGTTTTTACTAAGCCAGAACATCCACTTGTGATCTTTTTAGACGATCTCCAATGGGCTGATTTAGCTTCTTTAAAGCTTTTACAGTTATTAGTCACTTCGATTGAGAGTCAGTTTCTATACTTCATCGGTGCTTATCGTGACAATGAAGTAGATGCTATTCATCCATTGAGCCTAACTCTCAATGAGATTGCCGCTGATAGGATCTCAATTAATGAGATTACTCTGACCCCCTTGGAGCGATCGCATATTTACGCCCTGCTATCTGACACATTGAAATGTTATGGAAGCAGCGATCGCGAAAGGCTCAAACCTCTAGCCGAACTAATCCTCCAAAAAACTGATGGCAACCCATTTTTTATCAACGAATTTCTAAAATCACTATATGCCGAAGGCTTAATCAATTTTGATTGGGAACATGGGATTTGGCGATGGGATTTGCAGCAAATTCAGGCTGCAAACTTCACTGATAATGTCGTTGAGCTAATGTCAGGCAAAATCCAAAAGCTCTCATCTGAGTCACAGGAAATTATCCAAATCGCTGCTTGTATTGGTAGTCATTTTGATTCGCAGACTTTAGCGATCGCTGCCGATTACCCATACCGACAAGTTGTCCAAACCCTCTTGCCTATCTTGACCGAAGGCTTGATTTTGCCTCTGACTACCAACTACAAATTTGCAATTGTTGATACGGATTCTGAACTAGAAAATGAACTATCGGAAGGTTTTTTGATTGAGTATAAATTCGTGCACGATCGGGTTCAGCAAGCAGCTTATGCACTCATTCCCGAAATAGAAAAGCAAGTTATCCATCTCAAAATTGGTCGTCAACTACTTAGGCAAGTTCGTAATCAAATGCGCGTAGGCGAGGAAAATTTGGCAATCAAAGAAGTAGCTTTTCGGATTGCAAATCATCTAAATATGGGAGCAGGGCTAATTACCGATCACCATGAACGTCTTGAACTAGCCGAAATAAATCTACTCGCAGGCAAAAAAGCCAAAGACTCTAATGCCTATGCTGATGCCCAGAAATATCTGGCGACAGGCATTGGGCTACTGCCCGAACACGCATGGGCAGATCATTATCAGCTTGCCTTAGCACTATTTGAAGCGGCTGCCGAATCAGCATATTTAAATACAAACTATGACGAATGTCATCAACTAGTCGATCGACTTGTTCATCATGCCAAACATATTCTCGATACGATTAAATCCTACAAAGTGAAGATTAGCGCCTATTCAGCCCAAAAAAAATTTCATGAAGTTCCCATAACCATAAATTCTGTACTGATCCATTTAGGCGAAACTATTCCAACTTCTCCAAATGAGATCGAAATCGGTTGGGAACTGATTCGCACAGAGATCCGCACTCGCTTATTGAGGATCAAAGATTGGTCAGCTTTACCCTTGATGACCGATCCTTACAAAATTGCGGCGATCTACATTATGGTCACGATCGCCACAGCCGCAGTCAATCTAAATCCTTTACTCGTCGGCATAATTACTTTGCGGGTCGTAAATTTGACGCTGCAATATGGAGTGTCATCAGATTCCTTAATCCAAGGTTCGGCTTATGGCATCATTCGATGGGTCGCTTTCCAAGATATTCAGGGAGGTTATCAGATCGGGGTAGTCAGTCTGCAATTAATCGAACAGCATAATATTCGCGCAGGTGCATCTTTATCGGTTGCTGCCTTTGAGGCTTGTTTAAGGCATTGGAAAGAACATCTTAGAGAATCTCTGCCACATTTACTAAAAGCCGTCCAACTTGGCACAGAACTTGGTGAATATGAATCGATTAGCTTTTGTGTAACGGCTTACTGTCTGCATCGTTTTTTTGCAGGCGATCCTTTAGCGTCAGTTATTCAGGACTTTGAAAATTATGAGATCTTTTTATTATACAAAGTTAAACAACCACATATCCACGATCAAATTAGACCTTGGCATCAGTTAGCACTTAATTTTGCAGAGCTTAGCCAAAATACATCGTCTCTGATTGGTACAGCCTTTGATGAACTAGAATTTCTGCCGATTCTTTTGGCTGAAGATAATGGCATCGCTATTTACTTTGCTTATATCGCTAAAGGAATGTCCCACTATTTCTTTGGCGATTATAAAACAGCGATCGCTGCTTTTGATCAAGCTACACCATTTTCGCGATCGGCGGCAAGTGCGATCGAACTTGCTCAGCATAATTTCTATCAATCCCTAGCTTGTTTGGGCTTATGTAAAAGTCTGCCTAAATCCGCTCGCCGTCGGTATCTCAAAAGAGTTGCTAAAAACCAGAAAAGAATGCATCGATGGGCTAAACACTGTCCGATGAACTTCCAACACAAATATGACCTAGTGGAAGCAGAAAGGATCGCTCTAGTCGGAAAGCAGGCGATCGCCATTGAATACTACGATCGCGCTATCAAAGGAGCCGCCGAAAACGAATATATCCAAGAAGAGGCTTTAGCAAATGAACTTACAGGACAGTTTTATCTCCGTCAAAATCGAGATAAAATCGCCCACATTTACTTTACTGAAGCTTGTTTATGCTATGAAAGTTGGGGTGCAACTGCCATAGTAAATCATTTGCAAAAAAACTATTCTAAAAAAAATTATTTGCAAGTTTCAAATCGCAAGTTTACTCCGAAGATCAATACTTCAAGAACTTTTACTAGCGATTACTCTAGCCTGATTACCACCACGATTAAAACCACAAATCGCAGTTCAATGGAAATTGACTTAGCTTCAGTTGTCAAAACCTTCCAAATTCTTTCTGATGAAATCGATCTCGAAAAACTGCTTGCTAAACTGATGAAGCTTTTAATCGAAAATGCAGGCGCTCAGATAGGGTATTTAATCCTTGAAAATGAAAATGA
>CAIJEA010000683.1 GCA_903819605.1 uncultured cyanobacterium
AACCACCATTTAATTACGATGGCGAATTTTACCGAGTCAAGAATGCTTTCTCAGCTACAATATGATCAGTTTCTTCCTTTCTTTCACCTCCCCAATTCAGCTATTGAGCCAATATCTATATACCTATTGACGAAATTCCTGTAGTTTATCAATAATCATGGCTGTAGATATCTCTTTCTTTTTTATCTACTTTAGGCAGTTTGTATCTCTTTTAATCTGCCTTTTTTACCTTTTTTAGTCTAAACTCCAATATGTTAAGGGATGCACAGTAAAATAAAGAACTAGATTTTGTGGAGCGGCTCCACAAAATCTAGTTCTTTATTAAATCGCAGAATCATAACGCCTAAAACAAGACTCTTTAAACCACACTCAAAACTAAGCCCTTAAGATAGGAACCTTCAGGATGAAAAATACTTGTAGGATGATCGGCAGGATGATTTAAATGATCCAAAATGCGAATTGTCCGACCTGACTCGATCGCCGCCGCCGTGACTGCACCCGTAAAATTCTCCACATTCACTACTTGCGAACAAGAAAAAGTAAATAATAAGCCTCCGCTTTTTAATTTAGACATCGCCTGCAAATTCAGTCGCCTATAGGCTTGCATCGCCGAATGTCTTGCTGAAAGGCTTTTCGCAAAAGCAGGAGGATCGAGCACGATCGCATCATAATCGCGATCGCATTGCTTCAGAAAATCAAACACATCCCCCGTAAAAGAAGTATGTATTGCTTGACGCTCAGCATCAAAGTTGGCAGCTATATTCCGATCCGTCCATTCCATCGCCTTCACAGAACTATCGATCGAATGAACTTCCTTAGCCCCTCCCGCCACTGCATAGACTGAAAATCCCCCCGAATAACAGAACGTATTCAGAACCTTTTTATCTTTCGCATACTTTCCAAATAAACACCGATTTTCACGTTGATCCAAGAAAAATCCTGTTTTCTGCCCTCTTTCCCAATCAACAATAAAGCGATGTCCATATTCCAATACTTCTGCACTCTCATTAGAACGATCTCCAATCAATAAACCATCCTGAGACTGAGTTTGTGATTTTCGCGAGAGGGTAGCCGAACTTTTGTCATAAACTGCTTGCAAACCACCTCTATAAATTTCTTTGAGTATTTCCGCAATTTCCCGACGATAGCGATATATGCCTAGAGCATGACATTGCAATACTGCTGTGTCGCCATACATATCAATAATTAATCCTGCTAAACTATCACCTTCAGAATTAATTAATCGATAGCAATTTGTTTCCGAATTATCAATTAATCCGAGTTGCTTTCTAAGGGCATAGGCTTGATTGAGACGATCGCTCAGCAATTGTTGAATTGTCTCTACAGGTTGAAATGACAGTACCTTGATCGCAATACTACCCAAGCCCCACAAGCCCATCGCCAAAAACTTGCCATCTTCACTATATGCTTCGATCAAATCGCCATCTTGGACTTCTCCTTGCATTTTGGCGATCGCGCCTGAGAAGATCCAAGGGTGAAACCGCTGAACCGCATCGACTTTTTTACGATAAATAATCGCACGGGGCAACGAAGACATA
Organism: uncultured cyanobacterium; assembly: GCA_903819605.1. Classification (GTDB taxonomy): domain Bacteria; phylum Cyanobacteriota; class Cyanobacteriia; order Pseudanabaenales; family Pseudanabaenaceae; genus Pseudanabaena. The sequence goes on from CAIJEA010000683.1 coordinate 1,560, forward strand.
GCTAATAACTTCTAGATTTAATACAGGCTGCTAACGATAGCACAAAAGTAACCCGCGAAAATCCTCTCTATTTTTACCAAACCCAATTTTAGAGTTTTTAGCGCCAAAGACGCTAAAAATTAAACCTTGGACAAAGTTAAAAACTACACTATATAGCGTTTTTCATTTTGCCGTAGGCAAAATGAAAACTCAAAACCCATAAGCGAAGATCTTAAAACCTATACTCACCTGAGTGATCGCACTGATTTCACAATATGACTAGCGACTATCTCAATTTCTTCTAAAGTATTAAATCTACCAATACCAAAGCGAATGGACGCGTAGGCTAATTCGTCAGAATGTCCTAGCGCTTTGAGAACATGAGATGGAGCAGTTTTAGCAGATGAGCAAGCAGAACCTGAAGAGACTGCAACAACTGGTTGTAATGCAAGCATCAAGGCTTGCCCATTAACTCCTAAAAAACTTACATTGAGATTTCCAGCAAGGCGTTGAGTTGCATGTCCATTAAGATGAATACAATCGAGTTCGCTTAATCGATTCCATAAGTGTTGTCGCAGCGTTAATATTTTTTGTTGCTCTTCTAATTGGGAGGAGATTGCTATTTCTAGCGCTTTAGCAAAGCTGACAATTTGTGGTGTATAGAGAGTGCCAGAGCGCATTCCTCGCTCATGCCCACCACCGTGCAATTGTGGAGCAATGTTGACTCTCGGATGACGACGACGCACATATAAGGCTCCAACACCCTTAGCTCCATAGATTTTATGGGCTGTGAGCGACATCAAATCGATATGCATCGCCATCACATCAAGGGGAATTTTACCGATCGCTTGAGCTGCGTCAGTGTGAAACAAAACTTGGCGATCGCGGCAGATCTGACCGATTGTGGAGATCGGTTGTAATACTCCGATTTCGTTGTTCGCTGCCATTATAGAAACTAAAATCGTATCAGTGCGAATTGTGCGTTCGAGTTCTGTTAAATCAACTAAGCCATCGGATTTAACAGGTAAATAGGTAACTTCAAAGCCGAGAGATTCTAGGTAGGCGCAGGGATCGAGAACGGCACTATGTTCTGTTTGCATAGTGATGATATGTTGTCCTTTTTGGTGATATGCCTCCGCTACCCCTTTAATAGCAAGATTGTTTGCTTCGGTTGCGCCACTGGTAAAGATAATTTCTTCAGGTGAGGCATTGATTGCCTTGGCGATCGCCTCACGCGCTAATTTAACTGCTGATTCTGCTTCCCATCCATATAGATGACCGATACTAGCAGGATTGCCAAACGATTCTCTAAAATATGGCAGCATCACTTCTAACACTCGCTCATCGACGGGCGTTGTTGCGTGACAATCAAGATAAATAGGTCTTTGCATAAAAATAGAATAAGAGGGAGTGCTAAGCACTCCCTCTTATTCTAATAGAACATTTACAGCAATTTGCTTTCAAACCCGCCACAAATAAAATATAAAACCCTTTGTGGGCTTCGCCCTGCGTCCCCTTGCGTGGTAGTTTTGATCGACATTTGCCATGAAAAGATTTTAATCTTTGACATTCCTTTAAGATACAAGGGGCAATTCATGAATTGTCCCTACAATTAAACGCGGATTCAATTTATTTTTGCGTAAGTTCTAAAATAAGAACTTTATTGGACTTAACGGAAGTGCGATCGCCAAATCCTCTGATATTCACTATCATTCAAGCCACCAGAAGTATTGAAATTATTTGCTTGAATAGATTGGTTGAGAGCTGTAATTCGATCGGCTGTTGCGGGATGCGTGCTCAAAAATGGAGGAGTACCGCCACTTGAGTTAAGAAGCTTTCTCATAAATGTTGGCATTGCACTGGCGGCAAAACCAGCTCTAGTAATATTTTGCAAGCCACGGCGATCGGCTTCAAATTCGGCTTCACGACTATTAGGCAATCGCAGAGCTAGATTGACACCTATGCCAACTAATTGATTGTCACCAACACCAACAACATTAGCAATACCTTGGGCGATCGCAGTTTGCTTCATTTGCTCTAGGGCATGACGTGCAGAAATATGCCCCATTTCGTGACCAATTACGCTTGCCAATTGTGCTACATTGTCAGAAGCAGCGATCGTGCCAGAGTTGATATAAACAAAACCTCCCATCGTCGCAAACGCATTGATATTCTTATCATCAACTACGCGGAAAGTGTAAGGAATATTTGGGCGATCGCTGGTAGGAATGAGTATTTGTCCCAAGCGATTAACTAAAGCATTAGCTGCGGGATCGCGACTAATTCTTACTTCTTGTTGAATTTGCCCGTCTATTTGCTTACCTAGCGCAACTTCATCATTGTCACCAATGCTTGATAGCTGAATAATTTGCATGGCAGATGGCAAAATATTAAACAGATCGGATAGATCTAAAGCACTAGCAACAAAAGGATTGAGAGTTACTGCCAGTAATAAAGATATCAGCGAAATAATCACCAATTTCCAATAATGTTGAATTCTCTGGCTAATCATTACGACAAATTTCTGACTAATTAAATCTGATATTAAATTCGCTAATTTTGTGGGCAAGGTTTTCATATTTTTAAATACCTCAAACTTTATTTTGAACTTGTTCCGCTCCGCTAGAGTGGACTATTAGCTGCGTGAAATCGAAGCTATGCTTTTCTTTATCATTTTAGGACTGCCATATATCCCCACCAACCAAGTAAAGCTCCAAAAGACTAGCAAAACTAAAATTTGCTTTGCAAATTTTTTATAAATTACTAAGCAATACTGACGAAAACCCTACAAAAAATGTTGCAAAAATTTGATCTCATTCATTTGGCGGATATATTTTTGGTAAGTTCTACT
>CAIJEA010000684.1 GCA_903819605.1 uncultured cyanobacterium
AAAAATCTGGTTCTTTATTGAATCGCAGAAGCCTAACCTATTTTTTTGTTGGTCAACACCCTAAGAAACTTAGACTTTCTTTGCTGATGTTTAGAAAAACTCTTCAAGGTAAGAGTAAAGCTATAATGAGAGGCTATCTATCAATTTATAGAAATATCAATTTAGGGATTTTGTAGTGGCTACTCGGCAAAAAATCGGGGTAATTGGTGGCGGTCAACTAGCATGGATGATGGCGATCGCCGCTAAGCGCATTGGACTTGAACTCACTGTTCAGGCAGCAAGTCCTGAAGAATCAGCAGTGAGTATTGCCGATCGCGTGATTTATGGCAAAGTTGCTGATGCTCTTGCCACCGCCGAGCTTGCCACGCATTGTCAAGTAATTACCTTTGAGAATGAATTTGTTGATTTAATTGCCTTGCAAGAGCTTATTGATAATGCTGGCGATCGAAAATTGTTATTTCTACCGAGACTAGAGACATTAGCAATTTCTGTCGATAAACTAAAGCAACGTCAACATTTTCGAGATCGCGGTATTCCCACACCTGAATTTTATAGCGTAGATACAGAAGTAGAACTTTTAGAATCTGCCGAATGCTTGGGCTATCCATTGGTATTAAAAGCAAGGCGACATGGATATGACGGTAAAGGAACTTGGGTAATTGAAAGCGAAATAGATCTGCGATTGGCTTGGGAAAGTATGCAACAAGCACCTGCGATCGCCGAAGCTTTCATTCCCTTTGAGCGGGAGCTTGCCATTATCGTGGCACGTTCCGAATCTGGCGAAATTTTGACCTATCCTGTTGTTGAGACACTACAAACCAATCAAGTTTGTCGCCGCACGATCGCACCTGCAAGAATCGATCTTGCAATTACGCAAAAAGTGGAAACTATTGCCAAGCAAATTGTCACCACCCTTGACGCGATCGGTGTATTTGGGATTGAGTTTTTTTTGACTGCCAAAGGTGATGTCAGCGTTAATGAAATTGCACCACGTACCCACAATTCAGGGCATTACACGATCGAAGGCTGTCAAACTTCACAATTTGAGCAATTACTGCGCGTGGTCAGTGGAAGACAACTCGGTGATGTAACAATGGTTGCGCCAGTAGTCGTCATGGTAAATTTACTTGGCTTTGAAAATGCCACTAGCGAAAATTCAGTTTATCTAAATAAACGAGCCGCGATCGCCTGTTTTCCTAATACCTATATTCATTGGTATAACAAAAAGCAATCGTCAGTAGGACGAAAGTTAGGTCACGTTACAGTGTTGGCGGAAACCCACAATATGGCGATAGACATCAGCGATCACATTGAAAACATCTGGTATGGCAACCAAACAAATGGTTAAAAGCAAAGAGGCTGCATGATTATCCTCATTATTTCTATTTGATCCGACAATTTGCTTAAACCATGACGACAATAGACATCAACTTAGAGCGTCGTATCACTTATTAGCCGATAAACATTAATCAAGCCAAAATGCTTATATAGAAAGCATTTCAAATAAGCGCTTTAGCTGATGAAAACCCTTTTCGCTTCGTGGGAAGTTATATATGCGTCTCAATTGTTTCATTGAACAAGAGTTAGCGGGAATGGATTTACTGACGTTGCCATTACCCGCTATTTTTTTGCGATAAAAACGCTCCCTACGAGAGCGTTTTTATAAGGTTTGGCTGGCATGATAAGAACTACGAACCAACGCACCAGAAAGCACATGAGCAAATCCAATTTGCTTAGCGATCGCCCCTAATTGCTCAAACTCTTCAGGATTCCAATATTTTTGCACAGGTAAATGATCGAGCGAAGGACGTAAATATTGCCCAATTGTTAGCGAACTGCAACCACTCATATACAAATCTTGCATCGTCTCGGTTAATTCCTCTAATGTTTCCCCATGCCCTACCATTAGCCCCGACTTCGTAATAATCCGATGATCGATCTGCTTCACCATTTCTAAAACTGAAAGCGATCGCTCATACTTCGCACCACGCCGCACTTTTCCCTGCAACCGTCTCACTGTTTCAATATTGTGGTTATAACAAACAGGCTCAGCCAAAGCCACCGTTTCAATACAACGGCGATCGCCACGAAAATCTGGAGTCAACACCTCTATTTTTGCCCTTGGACGCGATCGTCTGATTGCTTGCATTGTCTCTACAAAACAGCTAGCACCTTGATCTGCCAAATCATCCCGCGCCACCGAAGTTAGCACGACATAATCTAAACCTAACAAATCAACTGCCTCCGCTACTTTTCTTGGCTCATCAGGATCGAGGGGCATCGGCTGGTGCCCCTTATCAACCTGACAAAAACCACAAGCTCGCGTACAAGTCGGTCCCATCAATAAAAAAGTTGCCGTTTTTTGGGCATAGCACTCCGCCCGATTTGGACATCGCCCCTCCTCGCAAATTGTATGAATTCCCCTCTGCTTAATAATTTGCTGAACTTCAGAAATTTCACTAGCTTTTCCGATGTGGGGACGCAACCAACTTGGTAAACGTAACTCTTCTTTAGCAGGCATATAGTTTGAATTTTTAATAAAAGAGGCACTTAGTGCCTCTTTTATTAAAACGCATAATTTATTTACAAAGTCTTAATTTATGGGCTTTGTCAGCAAAAGTCAGATAAAACCTGTTAAAACCCTTTACAGATGTAACTCTATTGACTAGCATATTGCACTGACACGTTTTACCGTTAGTCCTGCCTAAGGACTAGTAGAGAATTTTGGAGGGATCGTGTTCGATCTATTAACCAATATTCTGATTTGGATTATTGCAATCCCAGTTTTTATAATTCTATTTAGGGCGATTCCCAAAGATTGGTTTCGTCTTTTTGGATTAGTCATATTTGCGGCTCTAGTTGCCATTATCTTTGCGAACTTCCGATTTGTTGAAGATCCGATCCCAAAAATTGTTATTGAGTTTCTTTCTTTTCCATTTACTTTAGTTGGAATTTTGCTACTGTTGCTTTTTTTCAACTATTGGTTAAGACTTAAAGATCTCAAAATCAAAAGCGGTGACAAGGTTGACAACAAAGGCGCTATAGATAAAGTTGCCATTGTCACAAAGGAAATATTAATAGTTTTAATTATTTTTGCGATCGCCACTAATAACGCCACATCAGAACTATTTAATTGCTACTTAGAGCAACAAGCAGCTAATGCGGTCGAGCAGTCTTATCGTCGTCCAGTTCTCAATCTATCAGAGCAAGAACTTCAAGATTTTCGTCGCGGCGTTTTTGACATGATCGTCGTCCTCGCGGAAAATCCTCCCTACGAACCTCGACTCCAAGAAGCAATCAAATTGTGGAACGCCGCCAACCAACAACAAAAACCTTATATCCTTTTGAGTGGTGGTAGACGCACAACCAACCCACCAACAAAGGGTTATCCATGCTTTGCTCCAGTAGAATCCCCTCCAAGTCGCACCAAAGATAATGTCCGAGATGAGATAGCCAGTCGGACTGGAGTACCTAATATTGGATTACGCTACGATCCACGCTATGAGGGCTTCTTTACAAATCCTGCTACTCCTAGCGAATCTCTTCCCCAAATTGATCTAACCGAAGCCGATCAAATGTGTGCCGCATTAACGAGTATGCCAAACATCGCTGGAATCCGTCCATTCGTGATAATTGAACCAGTAGGCATGAGTGTGAGAAGTAGCGGTGATGAAATTGGCAAGCTCATCAAATCTCTAGAAAAAAATAAGTTAATGCGAGAAGATACACGCAACAGCAGGAGAATCCTACTAATTACTTCTCCAATCGAAGCAACTCGTGCTTTTTTATCTTTTAGAAATCAAGATCTGAACGCTTCTTTAACAACGGCAAGCTATCCCCTTGATGTGCATAGCGATCTCGGTGGTCAATGTCCTTGGCCAGTTGGTAAGCAGTTCAAAATCAAGCCAAGATACTTTCTTTTTAACGCTGAGTCTTTAGTAAGATCTGAGCGTGCATGGACAGAGGTCAAAGAGCTAGTGTTTTACACGCTTAGATTTTGGCTACGTCCCCCGTTATCAGACGAGCGCCCTTACTTTCCTAAACAACCACCTGCTGTTTTTGCTCCTATCAAATATAGTTATAGACAATTGCATTAAGAAAAGTCAAAACCAAAAAGATGAGATTCGGCGCGCCGAATCTCATCTTTTTGGTTTTAAAATGAAAGAAAAAGCCTCGCATTGCAAGGCTTTTTCTTTCATTTTTGATTTAATTTACTTGGCTGCACCTTGTGCTTCTAGAAGCTGCTGCTTTAAGCGTTCAAGATCTGATGCCCAACGGGGATCAGGCTGATGAGCCTCAGAAGAACTACTAGAACTAGACGAGCTTGCAGTAGTCTTTTTGTTGTTGCTGTTGCGTTTTTTACGCTTTGCAGCCGCTTTAACTGGTGCGGCAACTGTACTTGTAGATAAAGATTCAGACTCTGATGTAGTGGAATCATCAGATCCTTCTTCCAAATCAGAACCATCTTCAGCTTTACCCTTAGTACGAGGCAAGGCTTTTTCTAGTTTTAATACAGCACCATTAAACTCATAACCATTGAATTTCTCAATGACTGTGTCGGCAACTTCGTCAGAGCCAACTGTCACAAAGCCAAAACCACGGCATTTGCCTGTTTTGCGATCAGTTATAACTTTCAAAGATACTGAATCACCTGATTCATTGAAAATTTTTTCTAGAGCTTGGCGATCTAATTCTGCTGGCAGGTTGCCAACATAAAGGCGGATGGACATGATAATAGAAAACCTCTACGCTATGAAATCTTCAGCAGGTGACTAGAGCAGCCGCTACAAAAAACTTGTTTAAAAAACTTGTTCGCTACTTGCTAGCTTAAATTGGAGCTATTGATTACGTGCTACCTGCGATCAATCAAATTAACATGGCACTCTTGCACCATGTAACAACATAACATACAAAATGCTCATCTTCAAAACAGAATGTAATGAAAGTATCAAAACTTGATCGATCTCAAAAATTGAACATGACAATTCTTAGCTGAAACAAAAAGAGTATCACTCCTAAGACTAATTTTTATAGCTAAGTAAGTTAAAACATAAAACCCAGAATAGAGTTGCGGCGCTTTGCG
>CAIJEA010000685.1 GCA_903819605.1 uncultured cyanobacterium
GAGTTGCGGCACGAAGCGCCGCAACTCTCTTATGGGCTTTTATGTAGATTTAAAAGCCTCGCAAAGCAAGGCTTTTAAATCTATTTGGTCATTGATTTGGGTTTGGTTAGAGCGCAAAGCGCTATACACTAAAAGTAAGTAATAAATTTATTAAAGTTGCTGCATCCATCGTCAATATCAGTATATGAGAAAGCTATTAAAGGGTTTACACAAGTTTCAATCATCCTATTTTCCTGCCAATCAAGAAATTTTTGAACAACTCGCCGAAGGACAAAAGCCGCGAGTATTGTTTATTACCTGTTCGGATTCACGGATTGTGCCGCATCTAATTACACAGTCAGGGGTTGGCGAGTTATTTGTAATCCGTAATGCAGGAAACTTGGTTCCGCCCTTTGGAGCTGCTAATGGTGGCGAAGGTGCTGCGATCGAATACGCCATTCATGCCCTTGGCATCGAGCAGGTGATTATTTGCGGTCATTCTAACTGTGGCGCGATGAAGGGCTTGTTGAAACTAGAAAAGCTCAGAACTGAGATGCCTCTAGTCTATGAATGGTTGCAACATGCTGAGTCAACTCGTCGCTTAATTCAAGAAAATTATTCTGATATTAAGGGTGACGAATTGATGGCGATAACGATGGCGGAGAATGTAGTCACACAGATCGAAAATCTTAAAACCTATCCTGTGATCCGCTCAAAGTTACATCAAAACAAAATGTCCATTTATGGATGGATCTATGACATTGAGACGGGTGAAGTGCTTGCCTACAACCATGAAACCGATGAGTTTGAAGTACCTCAAACTCTTTTAGCAAATGCCACTAGCGCCACCAACGAACATTTTGTCCATACTGATGCACCACCAATTCCATCGGCATATCAAAACGGTACGGCGCAGGTGCAAACTAGCAATGTTGGCGATTTACCTTCATGGATGTCTCCCGAACAAGCCGATCGCATCTACCGTGGTTCTGCAAGATAAACTAAAGGCACTGTTTAGCAACGAGTTTAGTTTAGGCTCTTTAAAATTGCATCTAATAAATTAGGGAAACGCGCATCTAAATCTGCACGCCGCAAAGAATTATGATGCTGAGTTCCTTCTAGCCGTGTATACATAATCCCTGTATCTCGTAGAACTTTATAATGATGAGATTGCGTGGATTTGCTTATTTCTAAACAAAATTCCCCACAGGTAATCTCATCCTTAGTCGCTAACATTTTGACAATTTGTAAGCGCGTTGGATCGCTGAGGGCATAGAGCACTCCAGTAAGAGAAATATTTTCGCGATCGGGATGTTGATATTGACGCATCACAGAAACAGCCTTAAACAAATTCATCCAAAATTAACCTGATTTCTTGTTTTCAAGTGAGTGCGTACTCATTTGAAAACAAGAAATCAATCTAAGCAAGGGTTTTGAGTTTTTATTTTGTCGTAGGCAAAATAAAAACCGCTATACTTTGCGAAGCAAAGCGTCAGATTAATCAGTCAAAAGATATAAATCCTATGGATATTATCTCACAATTATTGCATATTGTTCTATTGTTCGCCTATAATCGAACAATCAGAAATCTCAACTTTCCTACATAACAACTAAACTCATGAGCGCACCTCTTCTCTCTTCAGTTAAGCTAGGTCGTTATACAGTTCCTAATCGGATTGTATTAGCTCCTCTCACTCGCAATCGGGCGGCGGCTGGCAATGTTCCTACGCCTTTAAATGCTTTATATTACGAACAAAGAGCTTCGGCTGGATTGTTGATTACTGAGGCATCGCAAGTTTCACCACAGGGTCAAGGATATCCCAATACACCAGGGATTTATTCGCCCGAACAAGTTGCAGGTTGGCGCTTGGTAACAGATGCAGTCCATGCAAAGGGTGGCAAAATCTTTTTGCAACTTTGGCACGTAGGTAGGATTTCACATCCAGATTTTCAGCCCAATGGTGATTTGCCCGTTGCTCCATCGGCGATCGCTCCAGAAGGTGAAGTTTATACCTACGAAGGCGCAAAGCCCTACGTAACGCCGCGTGCTTTGGAACTTGAAGAAATTCCCCTCATCATTGAACAATATCGCCTTGGCGCAAAAAATGCGTTGGAAGCTGGCTTTGATGGTGTGGAAGTTCATAGTGCAAATGGATATCTATTAGATCAATTTTTGCAAGATAGTACTAATCATCGCACCGACATCTATGGTGGATCGGTGGAGAATAGAGCACGTTTATTATTAGAAGTAATTGAAGCGGTGGTTGATGTTTGGGGTAGCGATCGCGTAGGTGTGAGACTCTCACCTAGCGGCACATTTGGCAGTGTGTATGACTCTAATCGCGCTGTAACTTTTGGTCACGCAGTCAAAGAATTGAATCGCTTTAATCTTGCCTATCTACATTTGGTCGCACCTAGAGTTGAAGGATTTGGCTCCGCTGAAGATCAACCCGATCTCGGCGCTGAGTTTTTTCGTCCAATTTTTAATGGAACGATTATTACTGCGGGTGGTTATACCTTTGAGACTGGTAATGCGGTGATCGCTTCAGGTAATGCTGATCTCGTAGCTTTCGGTCGTCTCTATATCGCCAATCCCGATCTAGTAGAGCGTTTTGCATCTGGTGCAGATTTGAATAAGCCCGATCGCAATACATTTTATGGTGGAGATGAGAGAGGCTACACTGATTATCCAACCTTGCAAGCTTCCTAAACTTAGAGGCTCTCTCCTAATAAGTGAGTCTCTAAGTTTATTAGTCCCTTCCCA
>CAIJEA010000686.1 GCA_903819605.1 uncultured cyanobacterium
AAAGCAACCTGCGATCGCAGTCAACGTTAGCCTCAGCAACAATACCAACGAACTAAAATTTATTCCCGATCGCTTCACCTTTGAGTCTGGCAAACGCTACAAACTATTGTTAAGCAATACTAGTTCGATGAAGCATTATTTCACTAGCAAGGATTTCGCTGATGCAATATGGACACAAAATGTCGTGGCAGGTAATGTCGAAATTAAAGGCAATATCCGCGAATTAGAACTAAAGCCTAATGCCACTGCTGAATGGACTTTTGTGCCAATTAAATCAGGAACCTATGAATTGCATTGCGCGATCGCTGGACATACCGAAGCAGGAATGCGCGGTAGCATCACGATTCAACCAAGCGTTTAATTTAACGCAGTAAATTTGTAGCAGTATACATAAGAACCTCTTCCATCCATTCATTGGTACTTTTACCCGATTTAGTTGCTGCAAGTTGAATAATTTGGCAATTGTCCTGTGAAGTTTGCAAAATTAGACTTCCCAAAAAAGAATTATTATGAATATTTTCAAGTTCTGCACATACTTCTAAATAATCGTCATAACTCCCAACAGAATCTTTAAATACCTGCTTAATTTCTTCAAATGTTTTGCTTTCAACCTCAACTAAGTCTCTAGAATTTAAGACATGACCATGGAGAATATTGACATTGCAGTTAATATCAATACCTTCTTTTAGCTCCCTATCATTTGGAATTTCCATTTCTACATATTTTTCTTTGTATTCATTTAAGGATTAAACACCGATGCGATTTGTATTTGTATTTTTCACAGCTTTGTTTTTACTTTTGTATCCTGTGACGATCGCACCAGTACAGGCACAAATCAACATAACTGAAACAGAATCAAATCAACTAGATGCGTTGGTCAAAAAAGCTTTTGCTGCCACAGATGCAGGAGACTTTACAGAGGCTGAGGGATATTGGACAGATTTAATTAATCTATATCCCGATAATGCCGCAGGTTGGAGCAATCGTGGCAACTCAAAAATGAGTCAAAATCGACCACAGGAAGCGCTTGCCGACTACAACAAATCCGTAGAACTGGCTCCTGCTTATCCCGATCCATATCTCAATCGTGGCGCAGCACTAGAAAGCTTGGGCAAATGGGATGAGGCGATCGCCGATTACAATCGTGTTTTGGAAATCGATCCGAAAGATGCCGCAGCCTATAACAATCGTGGTAATGCTAAAGCTGGTCTGGGTAAATGGGATGAGGCGATCGCCGATTATCAAATCGCGATGAATGTTAATTCTCGCTTTAGTACTGCCTTTGGAAATAATGCGATCGCCTTATATCAAGTTGGTAAGACTGATGATGCAATTAAGGCGATGAAAAATATATTACGCAAGTATCCCAACTTTACAGATGTTCGCGCCGCCTTGACAGCTTCACTATGGGCAAATAAACAGCAGGGTGAAGCTGAAAGCAATTGGGTATCTGTCGAAAATCTCGATCCGCGCTATCGCGATATCAACTGGGTAAAAAACATTCGCCGTTGGCCCCCGTCATTAGTTACGGCGCTCGAAAAATTTTTAACTTTGAAGTAAAAAATAGAGGTAGTGCTTTGCCTTACCTCTAAGTACTTGTGCAAAATAATTACCCAAACCCGTAAAGTTGCGCCCCTGTGGGGCGTAACTTTACGGGTTTGGATCTGTAATTAATTATGTACATCTACTTATTTTTTTAATTACTTGGTTGATTAGATGTTGAGGGAATAGAAAGCTTAATATCGCGACGTTGCTGATTTTTAAAAGTTGAAACCGCTTCATCAAGAGATTCAGATTGATCGGCACTAAACTTTTCAGGAGACTTGCCGCCAGCAAGGTTAATACTATTAATTAGTTGCAGTAAGTTCAGATTAGAACCACCAATACTAAGCGGATCTTTTTCCTGTTGTTGACTATCTCGTAAGGTTTGCTCGGAGAGAGTCGGGGCAGTATTAATTTGAGCGATGGCGCTAGTCGGGATCATTATTGCTGCTGAGACAAGGCTCATCGCAGCCAGAGAAATTGTTTTCGTAATCATGGTTATAGCTCAGCAGTAATATCTAACCCCTAGTCTATACCAAATTTCTGAAGCTGTATGTCAACCGTCATGGCGATTATAGCTGTAACCAGTTAGGTAAAACCCAGAATAGAGTAGCGGCGCGAAGCGCCGCAA
>CAIJEA010000687.1 GCA_903819605.1 uncultured cyanobacterium
AAACTGAGCAGATTTGAGAGACAAGTCAGACATGCAGCAATTACCGATCAAACGAATCACAAGAAAAAAATTTAAAAGTCTTGCGAAGCAAGGCTTTTAAATTTTTTTCTTGTGATTCGTTTGAGCGGTAATTGCTGCATGTCTGACTTGTCTCTCAAAGCTGCTCAGTTTCTTGACTAGATTCGCCTTGGTTATCGCACTGATCCTCAGGGGCAATGTGTTCTCGCTAATTTCCCTTGCTCTCCCTTCATGCTTACCTTTCCGAAAATTAAACCACCTTTCTTCCCAGCAAATAATTAGGGGTATGGCGAAGCCGCGCTCCCCTAATTATTCACTTTATAATGCCCATTCTTTTGTTCGGAAGGGAGTAACCTAGATGCGGTAATACAAATGTGAGTAAATTTGAGAATCGTAGCAAAATTTGAACTAATTACATGTTGCTTAGTCTTTACGAGAAACAATTGTGTCATAGTTTTCTAACGACTTTAGGTAATCAACTATGAGCGGGAGTGTCTCAGGGACAACCAAAATTTTAGGCGTGATGGGATTCCCCGTCAGTCATAGCCTTTCGCCAATTATGCATAATGCCGCGATCGCAGCGATGGGACTGGACTATACCTATGTGCCGTTTCCGATACCCGTAGAAGATTTACCTGCGGCGATCGCAGGACTGAAAGCGATTCAATCGGTGCAGGGCTTCAATTTAACGATTCCCCACAAAGTTGAAGTGATCCCTTTGCTTGATGAAATTATGCCGATTGCCAAGGCTGTCGGCGCAGTCAATACGGTCAAACGCGTTGAAAATCGTTGGGTCGGCACAAATACAGACGTAGCAGGTTTTTTGGAACCACTCAAGCTGCTTGAGTGTGGTTGGAAACTCAGACCTGCTCTTGTCCTAGGTAGTGGTGGTGCAGCGAAGGCTGTTGTCGCCGCTTGTTTAGAATTGGGCTGTCCTGTGATTCATGTCGTGGGACGCGATCCCAAGAAGATGAAAAAATTTCACGGAGCGATGACTAGCCAACTCCATGATTACAATCTACGAGTTCATCCTTGGGCATCAATCCCCCATTTGCTAGAAGTGGCAGGAATTGTGATTAATGCCACGCCGATTGGGATGGCAGGCGATCCCAATACACCGATCACTGAGGCGGAGATGGATTTATTACCCGACTATGCGATCGTCTATGACCTGATATATACTCCTCGACCAACCAAATTTTTGCAAATGGCATCCGCTAGGGGACTCAAAGCAATTGATGGTTTAGAAATGTTAATTAATCAAGGAGCCATTGGTCTTGAGTGGTGGCTAGATCAACCTGTTCCCATTGAAATTATGCGACAAGCTTTACTTCAGCATCTAGTCAATAAGGCTCCTGCTTAAATATCTCAATCTTCAATATGACTAGCGTAGAATCCTTCTGCTTAAAGCTTTAGCCTATGCAATTGTTTTAGACTGCTTCCATTTCCAAATTATCCCCGAAAGCGAATTAGTGAGAACATGGGCTACGATCGCTGACAAAAGATTGCCTGTATACATGGTAACTGCTCCGAGCATCATGCCAACTGCGATCGCCCAGACTGTATAAGATAAATGCTTAGCACTTGCCATATGTAGCGCCCCGAATACGACGCTGGTAATAATTAAAGCAATCCCATTCATCCCAAGTGCTGGTAAAGCAACGCCCCGAAAGAGCATTTCTTCACTAAGACCTGGTAATAAACCTAACCAAATTAAATCGATTGGTTCTAGGGGTTTAAGAACCATTTCTAAATATTCTTGAGCTGCAATACGGTAACTTTCCCACACTTCATATATTAAACTGCTGAGTAATGCCACTCCTAAGCCTATCCCTACACCGATCGCAGCATGTTCTGCTTGCCAATAGAGTGGAACCATTGGGATAGTAGTTAAGTAAACCCAACCTTTGGAAATTGCCAAGAAGATAATTGCGGTGACAGCCATCGCAATTAAAACTTGCGATCGCGATAAAGTATCGTTCTTTTTTTCTTGAGTTGGTCTAGGAGCTTGGGAAAATATAGACATGGCAGAAGCCTTATAGATTAAATATTTGATTATTTTGAGAATTGCGGTAATTGTTAATGAAGACTTATTCTGGAAGTTCTTTAAGCAAAGGTTTCGATCATTGAGACAAGGCGATCGATATCAGAAGTAGTAGTCAGATAATGCACCGATGCTCTTAAGCAGTCTGGGGCAGGGAGAGCACGGATATAGATTTGGTGTTCAAATTCTAGGTGCTTGGCTATAAGGGCATGGGGCTTTTGCGCGATCGCATTTTTAGATAATTCCTTGTCAATAGTGAAGGATACTAAGCCTGATTCTGGTGGCAATTGGCGCACACAAGAAATATGGGGTAAAGCATTTAGTTTTTGCCATAAAAGTTGGCTTAATTGACAAATACGTTCATAGCGCTGTTGTTGTGTGCCCCAAGCATTGGCATGGGCGATCGCAATCCGTAGAGCCTCATAGAGTGCATAGGTTGAACTTGCTACCTCAAACTTTGCACCATCTTTACGCCATTGCGGAATGGGATTTTTGCCAGTTAGCCCACGCCAACCGACAAACACAGGCTCGATTTCATCAAAAACTTCGGGGCGGATATATAAAGCTCCTAATCCGAGCGGAGCGCACCACCATTTATGAGTTGTAAATGCATAAAAGTCCGCCGCAATATCCTCAAGGTTGAGCGGCAGAACGCCGACTGACTGAGCAGCATCGACGGCAACTAATACATGACGATCGTGACAAGCCTTAGTGATCGCTTTTAATGGCAAAACCTGTCCTGTGTTCCAACAAACGTGACTAAGCATCACCATGCGAGTTTTGGGCTGCAAATGCTGAACCAATAATTCGCAAACTAATTCGTCATCTTTGCCATTGGCGCTACTGTTACGAGTATTGGTGAGTGGGAAATAGTCGATTTTGATGCCAAACCTTTTTTGGATTTGAACTGCGCTAGCAATAATTCCGGGATGTTCGCAATCAGATAGTAATAAGCGATCGCCTTGTTGCCAGTCCAATGCCCAAAGAGCAATATTGCAACCAACCGTTGTATTTTCAGTAAGGGTGATTGTTGATGGGCTGACCTGAAATTCTTGCGCGATTGCTGCCTTAGTTGCCTCATATTCTGCCATCATCCAATCTCCAGCAGCATTGGAGAAACATCCAAGCTCTTCGATGTGATGGAAATTTTTAGCGATCGCATCTAAAGCTGCGCCACATAATACCCCCTGTCCACCATAGTTAAAATAAGTGCGATTTTCGATCCCTAAAGCAGGAAAGTGCGATCGATGCGTCAAAATATCTATGTCGCGATCGCGCTTTAAAGTGTCAGAAAAAGCTGCTGAAGAAATCAAAACCAACTCCTACAAAAATATTCAGCTACAACCTATTCTATAACTACTTGCAACCAAGTAAAAATAAGGCAAGCTAAGATCCAACGCTCGATCGTGACGCTAGAATATCAATGTTGTCTTTCCGTTACAACTCCATGATTTCCACCATTCAGCGCCATTACAGTCTCGATGAATATCGCGCGATCGCTGATATCTCTGAAGAAAAATGTGAGTACCACGATGGAGAAATTATTTCAATGACTGGTGGAACTGTTAAACATAGCCGTATTAGTCGAAATATTCTAAATCTTCTCGATAACAAGCTGAGAGACACGAACTTTGAAGCAATTAACAATGATTTACGGCTGTGGATTTCTGATTATCGTCGTGGTGTATACCCAGATGCGATGGTTTTTGATGGGGCATTACAATTTAACGGCGATCGCGAGGATGAAGTTTTAAATCCGCTTTTAATTGTGGAAGTGCTTTCCCCATCAACGGAAGAATACGATCGCACAGATAAGTTTCGGGTGTATCGATCCATTCCTAGTTTTTGCGAATATCTATTAATCCGCCAAAATAAAGTTTTTGTAGAACACTATAGTAAGCAAGGAGAATATTGGACATATAGTGATTTTGATGGTTTAGATCAGTCAATTGTATTGAAATCTGTAAATATTGAATTAGCGATCGCAGAAATCTATCGCAACATTGAGTTTTAAAGATAAATAGGGCATTATTCTTAGATATCACTACTTGCAGAGAAAAATAATGGTATCTAGTCTTAAATATTTGACGACGAACCCCATATCCAAAAAACTGAAATTTTTACCCTATGCTGTAGTGGGGATCTCAGTATTTACTCTTAATGCCCATCCAGACATCAACCCGTACCTGCAAATTTATATAACGCTGCTTGAAGCCAAACTTGGAATAGTCTTGGTGTACTTATTGAGCAAAAAGGTGGGAAAGCTCAGTAAAGAAAAACATTCAACTTAGTGAGACTTGTTCTGATCGAGTAGCTAAGTATAAATTATGACGCTTTGCGCTTAAATAATGATTGATTAATATACTTGCTAAAAGTATGACTTAGTCCTAACTTCTAAGTAGCGCTCAATTTCAACAATAAAACAAACAAGGGAAATAGTTATGAAGACTAGAACTAGTACAATTCTTTGGTGCTTCTTTTTAGGAGCATTTGGAGCGCACAAATTTTATCTTGGGCAAACAGGATGGGGGGTGCTTTATTTACTGTTTTGCTGGACAGGGATTCCATCGATTGCCGCATTTATTGAGTTCATTATGCTACTCGTAATGTCTGACGAAGAATTTAACCGTAAATTTAATGCTGGTGCGACTCAGGCTACAGCATCAGTTAAAGACTCGACAACTGCGCTAGCTGATCTAAAAAAGCTCTATGATGATGGAGTAATCACTGCTGAAGAGTATGAAGAAAAGCGGAAAAAGCTACTTAAGAATATTTAGCTTTCATAATTAGTGATTAGCTTTTAGCTATGGCTAATTTGTTGGTCATCAGCTAAAAAAGCTAATCACTAAAAGCTAGTCAATACATAAACAGTAATCACTTTAGTTACTATGTCTCAACCTTCATGGTTCGATCAAACGCCATCATGGGTTTGGTGGTCATTTTGTCCATTCCTAGGCGGTGCTGCCATTGCCTATGCTGGCGTAAAGTCTGGCTATAGCATCTGGATTGGCATTGGCGCAGGATTTGTTGCAGCCTCGATCATACTGCCCTCATCTAGCTTTTGGTCACTTCTTTGGTTTGCCCAAATTGGCACAGCCTTTGCTCTCAAGCGTCAATACCTAACTAGAACCTATCCCAAAAATCTGCCACTACCAGAAGACCCACAACTATTTGCTGCAATTGCTGCTGGTCGCCCTAAAATTGACATCAATAGTTGCTCTAAAAATGACTTAGTAAATGTTTTAGGCTTACCGATTGTCTATGCCAATGATATTGACTCCTTGAGAGCTGAAGGACATATTTTTACTAGCCTTGAGGAACTACACGACATCTTTGAAATTCCTAATGCACTGCTAAAAAAAATTGAGCCTATAGTAGTTTTTAACTATGACTATCGTCAAGAGTCAGGTTATTCATGGAAACGGATTAACTCAATGACTACCGATGACTTAATTGGCTTAGGTTTGGAGCCAAATGTTGCAGATGCGATCGCTAAAGAGCGACAGCTACATGGAGAATTCAAATCTGTTATGGATATTAAAAAACGGACTGGAATTCCTTTTAGTGCCTATCGGCATCTTACCTAAATATGAAATCTACAAAGTAGGGGTGGTAATTATTACGACCCCTATTCTATAGGTTTCTTCTCACCACAAGAGGTTTACTATGTCACTTTTTAGAACTTCTCTGAAAGAAAGCTTAGATAAACACAAGCTATGGTTAGAGAGTCATGGAGAGGCGGGGCAACGATTTAATATGGCTGGGGCTAGCTTTGAACAAATTGATTTAAGAAAAGCTAACTTGATCAAAGCTAACCTTAGTGGCACTAATCTCAGCGAAGCTAACTTAAGCGAAGCCGATCTGCATGAAGCGATTTTGTTTGGTGCAAATCTAAATGGGGCTAATTTAGATGGAGTCAATCTTAGTGGGGCATCTCTTAGTGGCGCAGAACTTCAAGGTGCGAGTCTTCAAAAAGCAGTTTTGCGCGAAGCTATTCTTTGTGAAGCAAATCTAAATAGTGCAAATTTTAGCAATGCAGATTTGCACAAAGCCAATTTTAGTCTTGGATTACCAGAATTCATCAAAGCTAAAAAGATACAGGCGCTATTAAGCGGAGCTAAGGTTTCTTCTGTTGATTTCTATCAAACGAATCTTAAGGAATCCAATCTTAGTGGGGCAAACCTTAGTGAAGCGAATCTGGATTTTGCCGATTTGTATGCGGCGAATCTCAGTGGAGCGAATCTAAGCCAAGCAAAACTATTTGCAGCCAATCTTAATCATGCTGATTTATCTAACGCAAATTTCTATGGGGCAGATCTATTTCGAGTAAAAGCTTGTGATGCTAATTTTAGTTTGGCAAATTTAACGGATGCCTGTATTGAAGAATGGATAATTGATTCTGATACAAAATTTGATGGTGTTAATTGCCAATCGATTTATTTGAAGCATGTGCTCCGAACCCTACCTGACTACATTCTCAGAAAATATTGCGATCGCCGTCCTTTTAATTCCAAAGCGACTTTTGCTCAAGGCGATTTTATAAAATTGATTAGAAGAGGTAATCTAGTTTCTGAATTAGAAAGTCAAGGATCTGATATTCTTCAGCAAAGAGTTGTTATAGAAGAACTCCATCAGATTTTTGAATATTTGTCTGAACTATATTCTCATCGTTATGCTGATGCCTCGGCAAGCGATCTCCAAACACTTTTAAGGCTAGAAATTTGCTATCAAGCGAAAATAGAACCAGCTTTTAGATTAAGATTAATTGAGGCATTTGGCACATCAGCCAATCAGGAATTAATTCACCTATTGACCGATAACCCTTTTGTGCAGATTTCGCAAGAGACTATTCAAGAATGGCTCTCTAAAGAATAGAGAGATTGCAATGGAACCCATCTGCCCTGTAGAGCTTTTACATTCCCTTATATTCCCTTTTACAACAATTACCGATCAACCACAAGAAGAACCTTGAAAGTGTTGCCTTGCAACGCTTTCAAGGTTCTTCTTGATTAGGGTTTGAGAGCAAAGCGCTATAGGTTTAATGTTTAGGGATTTCCCAAATAGCAATATTTTTGTCTTGACTACTGCTAATCAGCTTGAGCTGATCTAGCGTGATTATGAGAGAAGTAACCATATCGTTATGACCAATCAGATTCCAGACCAAAGATTTAGTCTGGAGATTCCATAGACGAATCGAATTAGAATTATCTTTCCCACCACTAAATAGATAGTTACCATCATTAGAAATCGCGATCGCCCCGATTGCATCATCGTGTCCAGAGAGCGTAAATATTTGCTTGCCAGAGGCTACATCCCAAATGCGAATCAGTTTATCATTCCCACCGCTAATGACGTGCTTACCGTCAGGGGTAATCAAGACACAAGTAACAGGGGCTAGACTACCTGAGAGGATTTTTAAAGTTTCACCTGTTTTAACATCCCAAATCCGCAATGTTTTATCGCGACTAGCACTGACAACCAATTTGCCATCGGGTGAGATTGCGACACCCAAAACTTTATCTGTATGCTCCTTAAGAGAGTGCTCTAACTTGCCAGTAGAGATTTGCCAAAGATTGACGGTATTGTCATAGCTGCCACTCGCTAATAAATCACTAGCAGGAGCGATCGCTAGATTATCAATCAAATTGGTATGACCGCTTAAGGTTTTGAGCACTTTCCCTGAGGCAATATCAATTATTTTGATGTTTTTATCTTGCCCTGCGGTAATAATCTGGCGATCGGATAGAAATACGACAGCCCTTACCCAACCACCTTGATCTTTAATTTCTCGAATTGGATTAGAATTCTCTCCTTCCAATTCCCAAAGTTTAACAGTTCCATCATCACTAGCACTAGCGATCGTTTTGCCATCAGGACTCAAGGCCACGCTCTGAATTGTATCAGTGTGACCCTGTAAAAATCTTAAAGGAGTTAGCCGTTTTTGCTGAAAGACAGGAAGTTGTAAACTAATTTCTTCAAAGTTACCAATCGCTGAAACTTTGATAGCTGTACCGATACTTATGCCTAAGACTGCTGCAACTACTATTGATCCAGTTAGCAATATAGGCGAGGTTGGTTTGCGACTAGAATCCTTAATGGCTTTCTTAATCGATTTACGTTTAGAGTTAAATTTACCACTAGGAGCAAGTTTATCGATTTGTTCGATATCTTTGAGAATTTTTAAAACTGACTCACAATTGATCGGGCGATCGCTGGGCTTACGAGCAATTAGGGCATCGATCAAATCACCTAATTCTTCAGAAACTTCAGAAGCGTAAGATCTCCATTCAAAAATATCGAGATTGGCATTATAGGTGTCAAGGGGATATTTGCCTGTCACTAAATGGATCATCGTGCAACCAAGGGCATAAAAATCTGACTGTGGGACGGCAAACCCTTTTTCTTGTTCGGGGGCAGTATAGCCAACCGAGCAGATACTAGTAACCCCTTCCACCCCGCCAATTTTGGCGAGATAGGTATGAGTTGCTTCGCGGGCAGTACCAAAGTCAATTAGTACGAGTTGCCCTGAAGGAGATAACATAATATTTGCGGGTTTAATATCGCGATGCAAATAGCCTTTGCTATGAACTAGGGCAAGAATTTCTACCAATTGACGCAACCATACGATCGCCCGTTTTTGGGCGATCGGTTGTTTTTGGCGTTGATTGATCCATTGTTCGAGGTTCAATCCCTCGATTTTTTGCATTACGATCCCATGCAACATTTTGCCATCTTCGAGAGTGTGATGCACATAGGTCTCAATTTTAGGGATTCCCGCATGTTCGATTTGCCCTAACACAAATGCTTCTTGCTGAAACAGTGAAACTGCCTTGCTATCTTCGTTTAACTCTTGTTTGAGAATTTTTAGGATCTTGGCTTGACCCGCAGGATTCTTAACTTCATATACGATGCCAAAGCCCCCAGAGTCACTTAGTAATTTCGTGACGGTATAACAACCATCAATCAAAAGTTCCGAACCACACCCCTGACAAGTTAGGTAATTGTCATTATCTGGATGATCGGGAATTGGGCAAGCAGGGTTAATACATAGACGCATAGTGTTTTAGAGCGTGCCAGTCTAAACTTACTATATATCTACTGTAGTCAATCAAATCCGTAATTTATAGCGATCATCCTATCAATATCCTAAAAGATGTGATGTTGCAGAGCCTTCCCCTCAGCTTTTTAGTTCTTATGGGCAAAAACCAGATTTTTAGTGGCGCGGCTCCGCCGCACCACTAAAAATCTGGTTCCTTATTTTGCTGAGCGTCCCTTACAGCGGTTTATGCTAGTTTTAGACTTTGATTGTGCTCGCTATACCCAGCTAACATTCGCCTGCTTTCAGTCAACATTGGTATTAGCGGTACAATTTTCTCTAGCAAGCGCCTAAAACAACCAGTTATTAAATAGTTCATGATCGAATACATCACAACTCTCTTCATTAATGCGTCAATTTTTGCTTTGTTTAGCTTGGGTCTCAATCTGCAATGGGGCTTTGCGGGATTAGTCAACTTTGGTCATGTCGCTTTTATGACCGTCGGTGCATATACGACCGTGCTGTTGAGCTTGAGTGGTGTGCCTTGGTTCTTGGCTTTTCTAATTGCCGCCGCGATCGCAGGTTTGCTTGGCATTATTATTGGTAGCACCGCTTTAAAATTGCGCGAAGACTATCTGGGGATTGTCACAATTGGTGTATCGGAAATGGTACGCTTGTTTGTGAACAATGAAGAATGGCTCACTAGAGGCACGAAAGGGGTACAGGATTTTCCGCTTCCTTTAGTTAATCTAGTTTCTCGGCAAAATTATTCATTTGTACTTGCCGCACTGTTATTAATTGTCGTTACCGTTGTTTACTGGCGTTTGGAATGGTTAGTTAGATCTCCTTGGGGTCGCGTATTAAAGGCAATTCGTGAAGACGAAGAAGTTGTTAAGGCGCTAGGCAAAAATGTATTTTGGTATAAATTGCAAGCCTTTGCGATTGGTGGAGCGATCGGGGGCATGGCAGGAGCTTTTTACGCTTGGCAATTAACCACAGTTTATCCTGATAATTTCATTCCTCTGATTACATTCCAAGCATGGACGATTATCACAATTGGTGGTGCAGGCAATAATATTGGGGTCTTACTCGGCGCAGCTATCTTTCAGTTTTATAATGCTTTACCACGATTTTTGCCAGAACAACTGCGTGCCGATGGAGGCAGATTTGAGGCAATTCAGCTAATGCTAATTGGTTTGACTCTGATTCTGCTTATGGTATGGCGACCACAAGGGATTTTAGGTAATAAGAAAGAATTAACGTTAAACCGCTAAAAAATAATCGCTAAAAAAAAGAGGAGGTGCTTCGCACCTCCTCTTTTTTTTAGTACTTCGGAACTGAAGGATCGATTTGGTCGCTCCAAGCATTAATGCCACCTGCAACATTGATCCCATCAATGCCAGCCTGCTTGAGAATGCCCAAAGCCTTCATCGATCGCCCACCCATTTTGCAATGCGCGATCAATTTATGTCCATTGAGCAACGACTTGACCTTCTCTACACCATTACCATTTTCGATTTCTGGCAAAGGTACAAGTACCGTGTTGGGGATTTTACCAATTTCCCATTCATTGGGATTACGCACATCAATGATTAGATAATCCGATGCACCAGCATCAATGATTTCTTTGAGTTCTTTGACGTTAATTTCGGCGATCGCCTGTTGTGCTTCCATTTCGGTTTCTTTTTGTTGAGGAATACCACAGAACATCTGATAATCAATCAACTTTTCGATTACAGGACGGACTGGGTTTGGACGTAGCTTTAGCTCACGGAAAGTCATCTTTAGGGCATCATAAAGTAACAAGCGCCCACTCAGAGTATTTCCCTGTCCTAAAATGATTTTGACAGTCTCTGTAGCTTGAATCACACCAATGATCCCCGGAAGAATTCCTAAAACGCCACCTTCAGCGCAGGATGGCACTAATCCTGGTGGTGGTGGTTCGGGATAGAGATCGCGATAGTTGGGTCCACCTTCATAATTGAAGACTGTTGCCTGACCCTCAAAGCGGAAAATTGACCCATACACATTGGGCTTATTCAGCAATACACAAGCATCATTAACTAGATATCGAGTAGGGAAGTTATCCGTACCATCGACAATGATGTCATAGGGAGCCATGATCTCCAGGGCATTGGCTGAAGATAGCTGCGTGTTATAAAGATCAATCTGGCAATAGGGGTTGATTTCTAAGATTCGTGCCTTTGCAGATTCGATCTTCGGTTTACCAACAGTACTAGTGCCATGAATGATTTGGCGTTGAAGGTTGGAGGTATCCACCACATCAAAGTCCACAATGCCAATGCGTCCGACACCTGCGGCAGCGAGGTACAACAACAAAGGCGCACCCAAACCACCCGTACCGATACACAGTACGCTGGCAGCTTTAAGACGCTTTTGTCCTTCGACCCCAACTTCAGGCAAGATCAGATGACGCGAGTAGCGCTCGTAGTCGTCTTGGGTAAGTTGAATCGTATTTGGATCTGGGTTGAGCATGATTACATTAATCGCACGTAAATCGTACGTAAATCTCACGTTGTTAGCGAAAGCGATCGTATTGGCGATCGCTTTTACTTATTTTTATATTTCTATTGTAGATTCCTAGTCTACGCTTTATTACAATGTTGTATCTTTGTTGCAGTGGTGCAAATCGATAAAACACCTATCTAACATTTACAAAAATTTAAAGTCTGACTAGATTTACCAAATACTATGGAGCTTATGGAAACCCCTTATATTTACTACATCCCCATCTATCCTGATGATGATAACTGCGAAACCTTAATGCACTTATTTATAGGAAAACCTGGCTTAGATACAGAAATTTTGAGCTTGCTGGAAACTTTGGACAATCGTGAACATGAGGGCGAAGCAGTTGACTATGTTCATGAGCTTGAAGATAAATGCGATCTAAAGCGCGTTTCAGTTAGATTTCTGCCACGTAAACGCGATCGCGCCGTGCCAATAATGACTTAAGTAAGTAGAGGTCGTGTCTGGTGCGACCTCTACTTACTTGTGGAGTGATATCCCCACTTCGGATAGTTCCTGTAAAGTTGAGCTGGCTTGTAAAATTAGGTTAGGTATTAAGTTAACTAGAGCAAGAAACATGGCATTTTTTGATTCTGAGATTGTTCAAAATGAAGCTCGTAATCTATTTCAAGATTATCAAGCCCTAACTCAGCTTGGCGGTAGTTATGGCAAGTTTGATCGTGAAGGTAAAATTCTCTTTATTGAAAAAATGGAAGAGATGATGGATCGCTATAAAATTTTTATGAAGCGATTTGAATTATCCGATGATTTTATGGCTCAGATGACTCTAAAACAGTTGGAAAATCAGCTTGGTAATTTTGGGATTACACCACAGCAAATGTTCGATCAGATGAATATGACCCTTGAAAAAATGAAATCTGAACTGGAACTGCATAATTAGATTTTAGCCTTTAGCTATTTAGCCATTAGTTTTTGAATTGGGGTCGCGAAAGAACAATTACAGCTCGTACGATGAGGTTGCTGTTGGCGAGAGTAGTAATTGCTTCATGTATCGTTGCGCCAGTAGTATAAATATCATCAAGCAGAATTACTGATCGTGGATTTGTCTGTGAAGTTCTATGGGATAAGGGAACAGTAAAGGCATGGGACAAGTTCTGTTCTCGTTCTTTGATACTTTTGGTTTGCATTTGTGCTTTGGTATCCTTGACCCGTTGCAAAGCTTGGGGATGACAGGGTAAGGCAGTCAGATCGCAAAAACGACGGGCTAGAATTTCTGCTTGATTAAATCCTCTAGACTTCAATTTATTGGCATGGAGGGGAATGGGAATTACAGATATTTTTTTGTGCTGTTGAATAAACTCTTTTGTGTTTGGAGATCGCTTCCATGTGTCGGCAATTTTTTCGGAGATCGCTTCCATGATTTCAGGATGATTATTATATTTGCAGGTCGCGATCGCTCGTTTCAAAGCTCCATCATAAATTCCCCAACTATAAAGTGGAAGCTCTGGTGAAATTGGATAATCTTTTTGCAAAAATTTTGGTGATTGACAAGCAGCAATTTGGCGATCGCAGTCTTTGCATAAAATACGATCGGCAGGACGCTTGCATAGTGGGCAATTAGCTTGCCAAAGTGAATCGATAACTGTATTAGCTAATCGATTAAGAGATGTTAACCACTGCATGATTTTAAGATTTGTTTTTAACTTATTGCGATCGCCGATTAGAGAGGGTGGAGTGATGACTTGTCTTGGGTCTTGCCTTTGATTTCTTGATTTATAGCCACAGACTAGTTCATTGTTCTAGTTCATTGATCGAGTTTAGCGATTCTATTGGCTTCTCTCTCCCCACTCAAATAAGCTCCATGGACACTTCCTAAATATTTACCATAGGTTGCCTCACCCGCAAAAAATAGCCGATCGCCTATGGGTTCCGCTAAGCGATCGCAGTCTTGAAGACCACCATTTAGCGAAAATGTGGAATAGGAGCCATAGGTAAAAGGATCGGTGTGCCATTTAGTCAATAATGTGGCTGTTGGTGAAGGAATATCTTTGCCAAACATCGCTTGTAGATCAGTCATAATATTTTGCTTTGCCTCAGATTCAGGCATTTGAGATAGCGATCGCGAAAAATCACCACTAACTAAGGCGACTAAAATCGGCTGCTGAACATATTTCTGCCAGTTCCAAAAATCAATATAGCGATCGGCAATATTGCGATCGCCATTGATATATGCCATGTAGTGAGGTTCTGAAGGCCAAAATTGCTTAGGAAACTTTAAAACTAATTTATTTAATGCTCCCATACCCAATTGATCAATTGCCAATAACTTAGACTCAGGTAATGCTGGGACAAATTGAATAGACCCATGTTTCAGAACACCTAAAGGAACGGTGACAATTGCCTGTATGCCCTTAAAAGTCTCGCGATCGGTTGTTACCTGTACTCCATTATCATCATAGGTAATCTTTTGTACCAGATGTTTTGTGCGAATATCTAAATCTTTCGATAAAGCCTGCACAAGTTGCGTATAACCTTTTGGAAAGACTACGTTTCCCCCCGTAAATTCTGAGTCCTCATTAAAACCTTTAATTCCCAGATGTGCGAGACCATCCCCCATTTCACTTTCTATCGTCGAAGATAATCTTGCCCGAAAGCCGTTAAGAACAACTCCTGAGAGGTTTTCTGATTGAATTATTTCTTTTTCAATATCAGCTAGAGTGATTTGACGTGATGAAGTCTCATTTTGTAACTTAGTAACCCTATCCATAAAAACTTGAAAGGCTCGATTTACAAGTCTTTCTTCGGATTCACCTAACTGTTGATTGACACCTTGATAGTTCCATTGTGAATCATAATCGGATGTGACAGTTTTGATCCCAAATTGTTTGACTAGAGCCGAGATCGGATTACCGTTAACTTTCTGAATCCATGCTGCACCTAAATCTAAAGGAGTGCCCAAAGAATTATCTGTCCAAATTCTTCCACCAATGCGATCGCGCCCTTCGAGGACTATTACCTGATATCCAAGAGCATGTAATTTTTTGGCAGCAGTGATACCTGCGATGCCTGCACCAATGACAATAATCTGCTGTTTATCTTCGCTACTATTTAGAGATTGATTGGCTATAGATGCTTTACTAAATGCACCTCCACATCCACAGAGCCAACTTGTTGCACCTGCATAGGTCAAGTTCCGAGCCTGAAGTAAAAATTTTCGACGATTATATTTGTCCATAAACAATTTCGGCTCCAATTTCCGTGCAAAGTGTCATTACGATTTTTATTGCGTCATTGTCTAAAAGAGAGTTCCAAAAGCTTTAGCATAATTAATTTTAGGACTTACGTAAATGAACGAAATGTAAGGGCAATTCATGAATTGTCCCTACGATAAAATGCAGGTTTCAAGTCATTTTTGCGTAAGTTCTACATTTGTTATTTTCCAAATGAGTATGCACTCATTTGGAAAATAACAAATGTATTGCCGATCTTTTTGGTCTATTCAACTGTGACAGATTTGGCGAGATTTCGAGGTTGATCGACATCTAAGCCACGATGCGCCGCCACATGGTAAGCCAACAGTTGTAATGGAATTACCGTGAGTATCGGTGAGAAAATC
>CAIJEA010000688.1 GCA_903819605.1 uncultured cyanobacterium
CATGTCTGAATGGTTTGATGCCATGGAAAGCCGCCCTACCTATCGTGGCACTCAAAGTGACTTCCATACTCACGCCCATGATTTACCACCGCAGATGGGAGGTTGTTGGGAAAATGGAGAACCACAGATGTTAATCAATAAAGCACGAGTAGATAATGGCTCTTGGTTTGGATTACCAGACGTGACGTATCCTGAGCCAGCAAACTCTAAAGAGGAAGCACTGCAAAGGGTAATTAAGCATCGTCACAATATCATTCGAGTTAACCCTGCGGACGATCGCTTATTTGATGAAGCCTTACGCTGTACTCTAACCAACATGATGACTGGCGAAGTATGCACTCCACCACTGGACTCTGATATTGCCCTACGATATTTGCGCGATCGCATTAGTGTCCCTCGCGATATGTCGATCTATGCGGCTAAGCGACTTAGAGAGTCTCTAGAGAAAACTGCTGCTCTAGCAGGCGATCGCCAAAGTCCCCCCCTTCCTACTAAAAATCGTCGCGATCAAGACCCAGTTAACTTTAGAAACTAGAATTTCTATCTCATCTAGCAATTACCGATCAAACGAACCACAAGAAAAATCTTAAAAGCATTGCTTTGCAATGCTTTTAAGATTTTTCTTGGTTTGGCTTAGTCACCATCATCATTGACAAACATTTGACGAGGCAGAACGCGCAAAGCTTCTTCTAAAGTCGTAATTCCTGTGGAAATCTTCTCTCGCACAGTATCGGCGAAGGATTCATAACCATGCGCTGTCAAGTAATCAATTAGTTGAGATTGAGTTCCTTTAGACATGATTTTTCGCACTTGAGGAGTCATGTTCAGCAACTCAAATACTGCCTCACGTCCTAAATAACCTGAGCCAAAACAATGCTCACAGCCCTTCCCAACTCGCCAATCTTGATATTTAACATCTTGTACGGCAACATTAAGCATTTTTAGTTCCGCACTTGTCGGAACGTAAGGTTCAGAGCAAAAAGAGCAAATCTTACGGATTAATCTTTGGGCAACAATTCCTAATAAAGATTCCATAACTAAACTGAGATTAAGTCCCAAATCTTTTAATCGGTCAATCGTACTAATTGCATCATTGGTGTGCATAGTTGATAGAACTAGATGTCCTGTCAAGGCAGCACGAACCGTGATTTCCGCAGTTTCCAAATCACGGATTTCGCCCACCATAATAATGTCTGGGTCTTGGCGCAAAATAGATTTTAGCCCTGCGGCAAAAGTGAGTCCACCTACTTCCTGCACTTGTCCTTGAGTAATATTAGATAGCGTATATTCAACAGGATCTTCCATTGTAATTACATTAACTTGATCCGTTGCTAAGAGCTGTAGGGATGCATAAAGGGTGCTAGTCTTACCTGAACCCGTTGGTCCAGTAACAATAATTAAGCCTTGGGGTTGTTTAAGCCAATTGTGATAAATATCGAGCGATCGCTTACTTAAACCAATATCTTCCAATCTAGTTGCAAGCATTTTATTGCGAGGTAACAGCCTGATTACTGCCTTCTCTCCACCCGTGCAAGGGAAAGTGCTGACACGCATATCTAAGTCAAGATCGAGATTGTCTGCGGTAACATAATGCTGACTGATTCGACCATCCTGAGGGCGACGACTTTCGCCAATGTTCATATTACTCATCACCTTAAGCGCCACGATCGTCTTGCGGCTCACTTCGGGCGGCAAAATGCGCGTTGTTCGCAGTATGCCGTCAATACGATAGCGAACTCTTAATCCTGCTTCTGTTGGTTCTAAATGAATATCACTTGCACGGTGTTGAAGAGCAACAGAAATCAAGGCGTTAATACGATGGGTTTGATCGAGCGCTTGGGATAGATAGATTTCAGATATTTCATCTAAATGGGACTCTTCGTTTGTACCTGTAAGCGGATTTACAATTGGCGAAGCAATATTGCTCGGTTCGGGAAGATTTTGTCTGAGAAACCATAACAAGTAGCTTTCAGAAGAAATAAGTACATTCTTAATACCTGTTAATGTGGCATTACTCAATCGTTTAATTTCGTCATTATCAAGCGATCGCGGAGAACCCAGATAGAAGTATCCCTGCCATAGTAATAACGGAATAACGGGTGGCAAAGATTTGCGATCTTCAAAATGATGGAAAAAACGATAATTAACATCCTCATCAAGTAGATCAATCCTTAGTCCTCCACGTTTATCGACTAATTGATTAAGTGCTTCTTCACAAGTAATTTCTTGATCGCGAAATCTCTTCCATACAGAATTTGGAGGATTTATAGGCACTTCACTCATACTGCTTTTTGAAACCAATTATCGCGATCGCAATTGTGATATGGCGTTTGACAGTCTAGCGAGGTATGGGTTTTCCCCGCC
>CAIJEA010000689.1 GCA_903819605.1 uncultured cyanobacterium
CAGAATACTGTGGATATTTCTGCTGCGGTACGGAGTTTGGTTGAGGAGGGTCATAAGGTTGACCGCGAGTTACTCTCTACTTTGAGTCCTTATCTGACTAGACATTTAAAGCGGTATGGCGACTATGTTGTCGATCTGACGACTATTCCCGAACCGTTGGATCTGGCAGTTAGCTTGCCAATTGAGATCGCTCAAGAGTAATCTCAGTAAATGTTTCAGCGTTTCGTGGCACTGTTTTACACGTATCCTGATTACATGCCATTAGGGCATCTCGCTTAACTTATATTTACGGATGATATCTGAGAACTTGCGATCGCACTCCGTAACACCACCCAATCCAATCTATGAACATTTTAGTAACTTTAATCATCTCTGGTGGACAAACTGGTGCAGACTGTGGCGGATTGCTAGCGGCGGCGGATGTGGGTATTGCCACAGGTGGATTAGCTCCTAAAGGCTATCTAACTGAGTTAGGATCTAATCCAGAGCTTGCCAAGTTTGGTTTGGTGGAGTCAGATAGAGCGGAAATATTTTGGATGACGGCTATCTGGGAGAGGCGACATTAAAAGGCGAAGTGGTGGGGCGTAATATCAGCTTTGTCAAAAGTTACATATCGATTACTAAAAAACGTGCCTCAGTCAACTACAACGGCACAATCTCAGAAGATGGCAATTCTATGCAGGGCAAATGGGATTTCTTTGGAATGCTTGGCTTTCAAAATTGGGAAGCGTACCGTAATGAAGAAAATCTTGAAGATGAATTGAGAAAATATATAACCGTACAATTGCCTAAGCATGTTAAGGAATTAGAACCGATAAAAGTTTGAGATTGGCAGAAACTTTTATCGAAATAAATTGAGAAGTGATAATTTGATTAGAATCAACAGACAACAGTTTGTTCCCCATCAGAAATTATGCGGCAAGATATTTATCTCTACAATGATGCAGGTAGTTGGAGTGCGATCGCAGGTAATGCAGTCGATCGGATTGTGGAAGATCATCGCGAACACGATCTACAGTTTGTCATGGCTAATGAGGTTGCGCTCTTTAGTTTAGAAGGTGATGACTATAGTGTGATTCGCATAGTTGCGAACGAACCGCTTACGGAAGTCGAATCCTCAGAATGGATAGCAAGAGCGCGATGGCGGCTAATAGTAACCAACGATCAAGTATTGATATGTGGTGGTTTCGATCCTGATTGTCTGCATGATTGGATGGAGGAGGGAGATAGCTCAGACGTTCAAGCGATCGCACTGCCTTCTGGAGACTATCAGGTGGTGTTATACACTTATCTGCATAGTATGAATGGGGCGGTGTGGTTGAGTGATGATTTCTCGCCTTCTCCCTTCCCTAAGCTAAGTCAATGGTTCCGCCAAGACCATCCAAACTCACCATTACCAACTTGGTTAGCAGCCATGTTTGCCTATGAAGATGTAGACACAGATGAAGAATGGTATCCAATCCAAGAAAGCGTAAAACTCGGTCGAATTACGATTGCTGAACAACCGCTACATTGGATTGGCTATTTGATTCACTTAGTTCCCTTTTCGTTGGACATAGAACTCGATCGACCAAACGCAGATGGGTGGTTCGATTCGCGAACAGGTTTGCGAATACCAGTGCAATGTCCTCTTGGGGTGGCGACCGATCTCACTGAAGATCGGGATATTCTTGGTAAGATCGACTGGATACTAGGAAGATCTTAAGCAGTCTTGCCCAAAACTTTCTCCAATTTCTTCACAAAATCCGAATCCCGATCGCACGATAACTCTAAATACTCAGTAGCCCTAGTCATCGCTACATACAACAACCTTGCCTCATCCGCGATCTCATGAGACCGATTCGGCATAAATCCAACACCAGGAATAAACACCACTGGAAACTCCAGACCTTTGCTACTGTGCATCGTTAGCAATTTCACGCTTTGCGCTTCTGGCTGGTAACGCTTGCTGTTACTGTCTTCGTTTAACCACTCCACAGGAATATCGACATTTTTCAAAGTATGGCTCAGCGATCGCCCCATGAAGTCCGAACGATACAAAATCGCTATGTCATTCCAAGCGATCCCGCGATCGCGATATTCCCATATCGCGATCGCAAATATGTTTTGTCTCTGCCGAGAAACTAGATA
>CAIJEA010000690.1 GCA_903819605.1 uncultured cyanobacterium
GGTTTTATGTCTTAAATTAATTGTTTACAGCTAGCCATACTTACGGCAAAATGAAAATCGCTAAACCTTTTCATCAAGGATTCTAGAGAGATGTTTCCGAAGCAACAATCATTGACCCAACCCCACTATTAGTAAAGATTTCTAGCAATAGTGAATGGGGGACTCGACCATCGACAATATGTGCCGCCTTCACCCCTTGAGCCAGCGATCGCACACAACACTGCACTTTGGGAATCATGCCTCCACTAACCACATTGCTATTCATCAATTCTCTAGCTTTACTGATCGTCAAACTGCGATAGAGAGTGCTTGGATCTTTGTAATTATGCAGAATACCTGCAATATCGGTCAGTAAAATCAATTTTTCGGCTCCCAATGCGGCAGCGAGTTCGCCAGCGACCGTATCCGCGTTGATATTGTAGGACTGACCTGTTTCATCGGTTGCCACGCTAGACACTACGGGTATATGTCCTGCTTCGAGCAAAGTCGAAAGCAGCCCGATATTAATACCACTGACTTCACCAACAAAGCCGATCTCATTATTGCCCTGAGGACGCGCACGAATCAAGTTACCATCCTTACCACACAAACCCACGCCAGAGCCGCCAGCAAGATTAATCATTTCTACGATTTGCTTGTTGACGCGTCCAACTAGCACCATTTCCACAACTTCCATTGTGGCAGCATCAGTGACGCGCAATCCATTAATAAACTGTGGCTCGATGTTGAGCTTAGTCAACCATGTATTGATTTCAGGTCCACCGCCATGCACTAGCACAGGGCGCAATCCCATAAATGACATGGTAACAACATCACGGATCACGTCCTGTCGCAGGTTTTCTTCTTTCATTGCCGCCCCCCCATATTTGACGACAATAGTACGCCCCGCAAATTGCTGCATATAGGGCAGAGCTTCACTTAGAATCTGAACGCGATCGCTGTCTTTTATCATGTAACGCCTCGACTACTCTGAAAAATACTTTGATTAACCTTACAACCTCAAATACACCAATAGATAAGCGATTTAGGTTGCTTATTAGTATTTCATGACTTTTACGAATATCTGTCTAAGCTTATGGATAGACAGCTTCAAGTATTTGGTGCATAAAGAGAGTGCCTAAAGAGGCGATCGCTTTTCTGGTGAAGACTAAGGCTTTGATGAGCGCTTTGTACGGGGTGATTTTGGCGTTTGGGATTGTTTTGTTGCAAGTTTTTGCAATTTTTCGATTTGTTTGAGAGTTAACCCTGTGAACTGAGCAACTAAATCTGTGGAAATATTGGAACGCAGCATATTGAGGGCTATTTGATTAGTTGCTTTCTCCTCACCTTTCACCAAGCCTTTTGCCTCACCTTCAGCCAAGCCTTCTCGTAAGATCTCTTGATAAATTACTGATTCTTTCATGATTTCGCTCCTGAGTAATCTTTGGATGATTTCTTTGCTTAGGGCTATGCCAGATATTATAGCGGTCGAGGTGGCTACGTTACGCTGTACCTGTTTATCGGCAATATTTTCAATTTGTTTGGTAACTTGTCTTAAGGTTGCTTCGGGGTCGCTAGTCTGAGATAGGGTCGCAAAGGGCAATAGTCCTTGGTATTGCTGAAATATTTCAGTGGGTTGTTCCCATAGTCGGATGACGTTAAAACGATGGTTTAGCTCTTTGAGGGTGAATGTGGTTTCATGGACTAGTGGTGATTGGCTGGGGGTGAGGTAGATAACGACTTGATGGGTCTGCTTCTCAGGGAATTTGCGATATAGGCGAAGGCGATAGTCTGCCATGCGAAAGGGGATGTTTTTATTGGGATCGGTCTGAAACTCGATGTGCAGAATGATTTCTGAGGATTCTAGAAATATCACTGAGTCGGCGCGAATTGGCTCGGTTGAGAGTTCCGATGGTTCAAGTTTCGTGAGGGCTATGGCTTCTCCTAAGATCCAACTGGCAAAGTCACTGGAAAAGCTTTCTGCTAGGAATTTACAAATGTTGTCGATCGTTGCGGTTTTAAAGAATTAACCAACGAGAATTAGGCGATCGCCATTTCAAAAGCTTGGCAAACCGAAGGAATTGAGAACTTAGTTTGAGCTTGCATATAGGCAGCCTCGACCATTTTTTTTGTTGCTTCGCGATCGCTAAAAATCTGTTGAATCGCCGCCGCCAGTAATTGCGGATCGTTTGGGGGAATCAACAAGCCTGTAACTTCATGCTCAATAATTTCGCTAGTGCCACCACCAATGGTTGCGATCGCAGGTCTTTTAGATAATTGTGCCTCCACAATTACGCGCCCAAATGGTTCAGGAGCCGTCGAGCAATGGACGATCGCATCGCAAGCTTTCATTAAAGCTGGAATATCTTGCCGAAAACCCAACCAATGAACACGCCCTTGCAAACTTTCTTTAGCAGCAATATTTTTTAACTTTTCTGTATACTCTGCTTCGCCAAACAAAGCATCACCAACTAGTAACACATGGACATCAGGCAATTGACTTGCTGCCTCTAACAAAATATGTTGTCCTTTCCAATAGGAAAGACGGCTAAACATGCCAATCAAAGGGCGATCGGTTGGAATCTCTAATTCTTCTCGTAGCAAGGTTTGATTGTCATCAATGAGA
>CAIJEA010000691.1 GCA_903819605.1 uncultured cyanobacterium
GCCATTTGCAAAAATTCCTTCTAAAAGAAATTTATACAAATAGCTTGGGCTGCGATTACTTATTTAGAATTGTCTCTTAAGTTACAGATTTCCGATATCAAGCGATCGGGTGAATCCCTCTCATCTATTTAACAAAATATTGGTTTTAAAGAATTTAGGATATATCGCTCACAGAGTAGCGTCTTCTTTAATAGAGCCTTAAAATCAAAACCTTGATAGATAGATGCGCCATTTAGAATATTGCTTGGCAATACTCTAAATGGAGTTAATAAGTTAGTACTTAACAGGAGCAGGAATAGGTGCGCGATCGCGTCCAGAAGAGGAGCGACGAGAATCGTATCCACCACCATCACGACCAGAGCGAGAACCATTTCCACCTTGACCGCGCTTGATAGGTCTACCACTGTATGAACCGCCACCACCGCCGTCACGATCGCGACCACGACCGCCTTCAGGACTATGGGGTTGTTTAGCTAACACTTGTAATGCGGCTTGCTCAGCTTTATCCGATTGCAGTTGGGTATAAGCCAGTTGCAGAGCAGCAGCAGCGATCGCTTGAGGATCGTAGTCCTCTACCAATTGCGATACTAATGGCAAGAATGAAGCCAACCTTTCACCTGTCAATGCTTCAAGAATCTGTTCGGTAAAGCGACCGATACGACGTTCCTGAATCTGCGCGACATTAGGCAAAGGTTGAGGAGGAAGAGGCATTCCAACTTGCTGTTCCAATTGACGCAATTTGTAGCGTTCTTTTCCAGAAATCA
This sequence comes from uncultured cyanobacterium, assembly GCA_903819605.1. Taxonomy (GTDB): domain Bacteria; phylum Cyanobacteriota; class Cyanobacteriia; order Pseudanabaenales; family Pseudanabaenaceae; genus Pseudanabaena. The sequence goes on from CAIJEA010000691.1 coordinate 765, forward strand.
AAGTAATCGCGATTCCTTTTTTGCCTGCGCGACCAGTCCGACCAATACGGTGAACATAACGCTCAGGATCGTCTGGAATATCAAGGTTAAATACGTGAGTCAAACCATCAATATCGAGACCACGCGCCGCGATGTCAGTCGCCACAACCCAGCGTACTTGTTGATTGCGGAAGCGACGCAGTAAATTCTCACGTTGAGACTGAGAGAGATTACCATGATATTCATCGACACTATGTCCAGAGGATTGTAGAATTTCCGTTAGACGGCTAGCTGAATCCTTAGTGCGGACAAAGATAATTGCCGAGGTTGGAGCTTCATATTCCAAAACAGGCAGAAGCGCTTCTTCTTTAGTGAGGTGATAGGGAACTAGATAAATCTGTTGGTCAATACGAGTAGGCGTAGAATCTTGAGTCTCCACCTTAACAGTGACAGGAGATTTCAGGAAATTCTTTACCAAGCGCTTAACCGCTGGTGGCATAGTTGCGGAAAAGAAAGTACTCTGCTTAGTAGAAGGAGTTGTTACTAAAATCCTTTCTACATCTTGAATGAAGCCCATATTAAGCATTTCGTCAGCTTCATCTAGAACGAACCAAGCAAGGTGCTCTAGTTTGAGCTTGCCGCGCTCCATTAAGTCGATCACACGACCAGGCGTACCAACAACAACATGAACACCACGATCCAACTGGATCATCTGGCGGTCAATCGCCGATCCACCATAGACAGTCAGAATCTTCGCACCAGGCTTAGTATTAAAGCTACGCAAAGCTTGACCAACTTGAATAGCCAACTCACGAGTTGGGGTCAAAATCAGCGCCTGTAGGGAATCACTATTGAGATCTAAGCGCTCTAGAATTGGTAATGCAAAAGCAGCCGTCTTGCCAGTACCAGTTTGCGCTTGACCTAATACGTCTGCTCCTGCCAGCAGTTGTGGAATTGCTTGTTCCTGAATTGCCGTAGGTTCTGTAAACCCAATAGATTCAAGTTTAGCAACTCGTGCTTCAGAGATACCGAGAGAAAGAAAAGATGAGGGCATTGATGATCCTAAGATTTGCAGCAAATTTGTTCTACGAACAGTTCGCCTATTCTGCCAATCGCACGCGATAAACAATCACTAACAAAGCCGAAGGACATCTCTGCCCTAGATTTTAAGCAGTTAAAAAAAAGCTTTTTTATGAAAACCTCAGCTTCCAAAGATTAAGATTGCTTTGGATAGTCATGCAATGGGAGAATTAAGCAAAATGAAGTTATGTGTTTATAGTATAAACCTATGTTAAAGATTGTAAACAATCTTTTCAAGAATTTATATCTATAGTACCAATTTTATGAGAGTTGATAAGCTCTTTTGGGACAGTATCCCAATAATGAAATTAATTATCAGACAAAAGATTTTGTTTTGATTTGTCTAACTCTGTCCACAGATCCTTGATCTGCTGATAAGCATCGATTGGTGAGATTTTGCCACCAGTTTCTAATGCACATATGATCGAAATGCGATTCGTAAATTCTTGCAAATTAGCATCGAATGCTAAATTTTCTGGAGTAAATTCGCCTCTAAAGGTATGTCGAGGATTGATATACCGATCTTTGTCAATATTTGACATGGACATCTAGTGAGTAGGTGTAAGCGGGACAGGCTGAGAAGACCTCAAGATCGAAGACGGATTTAGCTGTAGGGAAAAGCGATTATTCTACAACCTGCCCGAATACGCAGAATTACAACAAAATACAAAAAAGTTGCTGTTGAACCGCGATGCTAATCAATTCCCAATCATCTCAATATTAATGATTATAGCAATTTCATATTAAGTTCTTAGTGCTTTGCAATACTAAGTACTTGTATTTGCTAATGATTAGGTTCTTTATTTTGCCACCAGCTTAGTTTACAGCAGCAACTTTTTTGAGAGCTACAGCGAGTTTTGCTTTACGACGTGCGCCTGTGTTTCCATGAAGCACACCACGTTTTACGGCACGATCAATTTTGCTATAAGCCAAGGACTGTTTAGCATTAACTGATTCTAAGGCTTCAGGAGTAGGATTTGCCTTATAGGCATCTACTGCTTCTAAATAGCTTTTCATTAAAGTCTTGACGGCTGACTTATATGATTTATTATGCAGACGGTTGCGCTCAGCGATCTGAATGCGCTTTTTTGCGGACTTGATATTTGCCACAGTTTATTCCTTTAACGAAATGTCATGGTTTAAAGCATTTATCATCGTAACATTTTGATTGGATTTTATAAATATAAAAACAAATTATTTTTTATAGCGATTTTTGATCGGATAAGATACTAGGTTTTTATTGAAACTCTTACTACTGCCTTCCCAACCAAAGAATAGGCGTTATAAAGTAAGTAACTACAGCAATTGCCAATCAAACTAACCACAAGAAAAAAATTTGAAAGCATTGCGAAGCAATGCTTTCAAATTTTTTTCTTGGTTTGGGTTTTAGCGCAAAGCGCTGTAACTTTTGACTAATTTTCACCATCAAACGCCAATGACCTACTTGAATTTTGTCTCTTTCTTCGGCATTTTTGGCTTGTGCTTTGTGGCTTGGATTTTTTCTGAGGATCGCAGGGTCATTCCTTGGCGGGTCATTATCTGGGGCATCGGCTTGCAGTTAGTATTGGGCTTTTTTGTTTTTCAGCAACCACAGACTAGAGAGGTCTTGCAGAAATTTAGCGATTTGCTTAACGCTTTGTTCGATTCGGCTGATTCTGGAGCAAGATTTGTATTTGGGCGATTGCTTGTCCCGCCAACAGGTCAGGAACCTTATGCATTGTTGCCCATTCGATCCGATGGGACTTGTGCTCCTGGACAGGTTTTGCTTGATGATCTTACAAGTGCTGCTAATTCAGCAGCAAAGTACTGTACGACTAACCGTTTAGCTTATGTATTTGCTTTTCGAGCTTTGCCCGCAGTGATTTTTTTCTCAGGATTTATGGCCTTGCTCGAAAATATCGGCATTATCCAGATCATTGTCAATGTGTTTGCGAAGTTGTTTTTCTGGACAATGCGATTGAGTGGTGCAGAAGCTTTAAGCGGCGCTGCAAATATTTTTGTTGGGATTGAGGCGGCGATTGTCGTGAAGCCGTACTTACCTAAGATGACTCGTAGTGAACTATGTGCGATTTTAGCTTGCTGTTTTGGAACGGCGGCTTCTTCAACTTTAGCTATTTATACGAGCTTCTTAAAGCCAGTTTTTCCAAATATCCTAGGTCACTTGGTTTCTGCTTCTATCATTGCGATCCCTGCTTGTTTTGTATTGTCAAAAATCCTCGTACCTGAAACTAGTATTCCTTTGACTATGGGAGGCATTCCTAAGGAAGATAAGTCGGCAAATTCCAATGATGATGGTGAACTCGAAAATGCAGGCGGCGAGACGATGAAGCGGATGAGTCCCATGGATGCAACGATCATTGGGGCTTTGGATGGCTTAAAAATGGCAGCTTCGATCGCGGCAATCTTGATTTTGATTGTTGGCTTAGTTGATTTGATTAATCAAATTTTTGGTGGGCTTGCAACCATTGATTCAATTAGATTTGGCGACTTGGTGATCCCGTTACCAATCGGCGGATTTTTTAAAATAGTTAACCTGCCAAATATTCAAGGAGCCTTATTTTATCCTTTGACTTTACTTACTGGGGTATCACTAGAAGACTCTTGGACAGCTTCGGTGATTATTGGTCGCCGCCTGTTAGAGACAGCGATCCCCCCCTATCAGGCTTTAGCTCAAGCCTCTAAAGATGGATTGATTAGCGATCGCACCGTGATTATTGTCAGTTATGCTCTATCAGGTTTTGCCCACCTTGCGTCGGTGGGAATTTTTGTGGGCGGCACGATCGCTTTGATCCCGTCGCGTCGCCGAGATATTTCTGACCTTGGTTGGAAAGCTTTGTTTGTTGGCACATTAGCAACCTTAATGATTGCTTGTATTGCGGGTGTATTTGATGATGGTAGTCCTAGTATTTTGGGAGACAAGAAAAAATCTGAACCAGCACAAACTAAGCCTACTGCTACGATCGCACCAAGTACTTCACCAAGTGTTTCCCCTAGTAGTTCTCCTAGTCATACACCAAGCACTAGCAATAGTCCTTCACCCACACCTAGCTTTTCACCTAAACCTTCACCTTCATTACGCTAAACAACAAAAAAGCCTCGCATCGCGAGGCTTTTTTGTTGGAAGAAATAAGTTTCTTAAATCTTATGAACTTACTGTGTAGCTATAGCAAAATAAGTTACAACAATTTGCTTTCAAACCTGCCACAAATAAAGATATAAAACCCATTGCGGTGCTTTGCCCTGCGCCCGCTTGTGTGGTGGATTTGATCGACAACTGCTGTAAGACATAAAACCCAGAAGAGAGTGGCGGAGCAAAGCGCCGCCACTCTCTTCTGGGTTTTGCTATAGATCTCGATATTGTTGCAACTCAGATTTTAGTTGAGCGATTTCTGCACGAAGATTATCAATAGTTTCTTGCAGCTCATCGGGAGCAATATCAATATCTTCGTTTTTGACGGTTCCCTTTTGTTGATCGGCTTTTTCCATAACTGTTTCGACAAATATCCGAATTTGTTCGCGCTGTTCGGCATCAAATTTGCCTAGGGCGCTGAGTGCATCAGTTACTGTTTCTTCAATGCGATCGATTACAGCCTCAGCAGTGGCTCTACCAATAAAGAAAGCGTCTAATGGTGATTTGCTCATGATTTTGAATTATTAGAGTTAATTATTAGTTTCCACTCGTCAATCGAATGTTATTTATAAGCTGCTTGTCTTTCTAAATATAGCAATAAAGCCCAGAAATAGAAGGTGTGTATATCACACCCTCTATTGGTAAAATTTTTAGAAAGGAGCTTTAATTTTTGGCTCTTTGTAATCTAGCTCTTTCAATTTTTTGAGAATTCGGCTGAAGTACTCTTGCATATAGGATTCAAGAGTTGTCATTTCTTCTTCTTCCAGCCCGAAAATTTTATAGGTTTCCTTCATGTCAGCATCTAGGGGGATGCCGCTTGCAAGGACTTCGGCATAGGTCATGCGCTCAGCAAAACTCCAACCCCATTCAAAACCCAACGCAACTTTACGTGCAAATCTTAGCAAGCCTAAGGGCATATTGGCTGTCCTTCTAGTGCGCCCAGACATTCTTTCGCACAGTTTAATGATCTCGCTCGGTTGCCATGCTTTGGGACCTGCGATCGCAAAGGATTGGCGCTCGGTTTCTGGGACAGTCAGGGCACGAATGGCAAACTTCGCAATGTCCTGAGTATTCATATAGGCGATCGGTGAAGATTCACCACCGATCCAAATGGTTTGATCTTCAAGAATAGGAATTGCATATTCCCCAATCAAGTTTTGGAAAAATCCACAGGGTTTGAGGATGGTGTAGTTGAGTTCTGTGGAGGCAAGAAATTTTTCTGTACAGTATTTGATGTCCATCAATGGGACATTGGGATACTTCTCTGCATTCAGGATTGAGAAAAAGATAAAGCGTTTAACTTGGGCACGTTCGGCAGCTTGGATAAGGGCAACTTTGCCGAGCCAATCAACATCTTTAATTCTGAGAGATCCAGTTGCACGGGTTGTGGCTGCATCAATGACTTCGGTAACTCCTTCTAGGGCATCGTCTATACTCTCTCGATTGGTAAGATTTCCTGCTACTAGCTCTGCGCCCCACTCTCTAAGAAAGGCTGCTTTTTTAGGATAACGAACAAAACATTTGACTTTCAGCCCCCGATCTAGTGCGTGACGGGTGATTTGCCGACCTAATGTACCTGTCGCGCCGACGATCAGTAAGCTCATAAAATTTTTTATTAAATTGATTTGTAAACATATATAAATCTAACAGATATTTGGTGACAACTTTTGGTAGGTGATAAAAGCTAATTGCTACATGTAGCAATTAGCTTTTATGTCAATATCCATCACTTTTGGTTGAAAGTAAGTAGCTTAAGCCCCTCATTAATAAATTCTCAAATGCCTTAATCGTGATCTATAGCTATAGCCGACATAAAACCCAGAAGAGA
>CAIJEA010000692.1 GCA_903819605.1 uncultured cyanobacterium
AGGAAAGCGATCGCACCCACCTTTGAGATTGTATTTGCGGGGGCTTTTAGCGCAGGTAAATCAATGTTGATTAATGCGCTTTTAGAACGGGAATTACTTTATAGTGCTGAAGGACACGCAACGGGGACGGAATGCAAAATTGCTTTTGCAATAGCAGGTGAAGAGCGGGTTGTGTTGACCTTTCTCAATGAAGTGGAAGTGCGCGAACAGATTCAAGCTCTATGTCAGTTAATTGGACAAGTTGCGCCGACAAATATCAATCAAATTGAAGCTCTCAAACAGTTGCAAACTATCACTCTTGCCGTGATCGAGCAGGAGGGAGGTAAGAGCAAATCAAAACGAGCTAAGGATGCTGACGCATTGAATCTATTGATTGAGGGCTTTATCAATAACCGCGATCGCATTAGTTCTTTGATCAATGCTACCTATTCGATGGAACAGTTTGGCTTTGATAATCTTAAAAAAGCTGCGGACTATGCAAGACGAGGAGCAAACAGCGCTGTTCTCAAGCGGGTGGAATATTATTGCAATCACCCACTTTTACAAGATGGCAATGTGATTATCGATACTCCTGGAATTGATGCGCCTGTGAAGAAAGATGCAGCCTTGACCTTTGAGAAAATTCAGCATCCCGATACTTCAGCCGTGGTCTTTGTTCTCAAAACGGCAGCGACTGGGGAAATGACTTCGGAGGAAACAGAACTCAGTGAAAAGATGCAAAGCAATGCAGGAATACGCGATCGCGTGTTCTATGTATTCAATCGGATTGATGAGACTTGGACTAACGATCAACTGCGCGATCGCCTACAAAATACTATCAATACGCAATTCCGCAATAGTTCTAAAATTTATAAAACTAGTGGATTACTTGGTTTCTATGGCAGCCAGATTAAGAATACAAGTTCTAGCGATCGCTTTGGGTTAGATTCAGTATTTGCCGAAAGCGTCAAGTCTGTGGGTGGTCAAGAGGGGACACCACAATTTGTTAATGAATTTAATAGCTATTGTTTGGTTTCTGGAAAGCTTGATATTGCCAAGTTCCCAATCCCTTATAGTGTTTTGGAAACGAATGTCAAGAACGAGAAATATGTCAGGCTGCTCAGTAGCTTGGGGACTGGGCTGATCAATCAACTGATTAAAGATAGTGGTATTGAGGAGTTTCGTACTGCAATTACGCGCTATCTAACCACCGAGAAACGACCATTGCTGTTTGCCGATCTTGCTGACGACTTACAGCCAATTTGTATCGCCCTGCGTCAATCCTATTTGGAAGCATGGCACGAACTTGAAAGTCAACCTCGTGACATTGAAGCGATCAAGTCTCAAGAGTTACAGAAACTCAGTCAAGATCTTAAACAGATCGGCGATCGCCTACGCGATCATGTGACTCACGAGGTCAATGTTGCTGTTGCTAGCGATCGCGATGAGCTATTAGAGGCGGATTACTTGAGGCTAAAAACTAGGATGGTCAGACGATTAGATGAACTAATTGTCAGCTTCTCCGTAGCATTGGTACATCAACGCGCTCAGGCTAGTCATCGTCGTAACTCTGTTGTACCTGTGATGGGGATTTTGACTGAGGGATTTTATTTCTTGGCAAATGAATTAGAAGATGTCTTGGTGGAATGCTCTAAGGAGATAATTACCAATTTCTTCCAAAATCTGATTGAGAAGATCAAGAAAGCAGATTATTATCGCGAACTCTATCGTTTACTTGGTAACGATGGTGACACGGAGAGCTATTTACAAAGTTTGATGGTAAAAGCATCTGAGGCACTGGTGAATGAAGCGAAAACTGAATGCGATCGCTATGTTCGCGAACGTCCGACCTTCTATGCTGAGGGTACTGCGGGATTTTGGCAGTTGCAGCAAACTTTGCAACAGGCTTGCCGTGGCTATGACTATCAAAGCATGATCGAGTCTGAGCCTGCCATTCGTCAATTGTTAAAACTAGATTTTGAGTTTAAAGTCAAAGATACCGTAATTCGCACTTTCCGCCAGACGATCAATCAAACTCTCAACACACATCTATTAGGTGGTGCTGATAAACAAGCAGATAAAATTTTGCAGCAGTACGATCGCGCCCGCGATTATCTAGCCCAAACCCTCGAAAAAGAAGCGCAATCTAAAGTTGATAATAATCGCCGCTTACAAGGTGAGGTAAAGCAGAATATTGATACTTACAATGGTGCAGTTTCTAGTATTAACCAGTGCTTAGAAGCAATGCAATTGACCCGCAAAAAATTGCCAATTATCAGCGAATCTGACTTGTCTGTGAGTACAGTGACGACTGATGTAATAGAAGCTGAATCTGTTGTCATTGATGACACAAATAGCTCTTTATCTGACACAGAATCTTAACTAATATGATCTTGAGCTAACTGTTAGCAGAAGTCTTAGACTCTAATAATAATTGAGTCTAAGACTTCTGTTGACGTACGGCAAACTGCCGCATATAATCGATTAAAATATGGATAAATTAGTATGACTAATTCAACTCCCTCAAAAGCGATCGCTAGACTTGAAGCGAGAATCAGCCCAGAAACTAAGTCTTTATTACAGAAAGCTGCTGATTTAGAAGGACGGACGCTAACAGATTTCATTGTGGCTAGTGTCCAAGCAGAGGCTTATCGAGTCATTGAAAAACATCAAAAATTAAAGCTAAGTATTGATGACAGTGAAGCTTTTGTTTCTGCTCTGCTCAATCCTCCAGAACCTAATGAAGCTCTAAGAAATGCTGCTTTTAGATATAAACAGGTGACTTCAGTTTAATGACAATTAAGATTGAAGCCTTCGATAGTCGTAAGCACTGCCGCTCCAATTTTAGTTGTGGCAAAGACAGCCTAGATAATTACATCCATAAACAAGCATCTAAGGATATCAAGAGAAGAGTATCAACTGTATTCGTATTAATTGACAATGCCGATCCTACATTAAATATTTTGGCTTATTACACGCTTTCTGCATACACTGTTGAAATTACTGAGCTAGATCAATCTCTATCCAAGCAATTACCACGATATCCTCAATTGCCAGCTACTTTATTGGGTCGTCTTGCTGTTGATAACACTCAAAAAGGCAAAAGATTTGGTGAGTTAATGTTAGTAGATGCTCTTAAAAAAGCGATCGCAGTTTCTAGTCAAGTTGCATCGCTAGCAGTTATCGTCGAAGCTTTAGATGAAAGTGCTGTGAATTTTTATCTAAAGTATGGTTTTCAACAATTCAAACAAAATTCTATGAAGTTATATCTTCCTATGAAATCTATTGAGGAGCTTTTAAAACAATGATAAATATACTGTAGATATCAAAAAATTAATAGTTGCTAATATAAATGTAAAAATGTAAGATCAACTTTATCATTTATCGAAAAATAGAAATTACTGCTAAATGAAACTTTCAGTATTTCTAGGTAAGCTAATTTATTGTGAAATTAATTTCAAATTATAGATAATAGTCAATTTCTTATGTCCAGCGAAATAGAAATTTTAAGTACTGATGATGTTGTTTGTTTGATCGAAGATGAGGAATATTCTGACTCTGCTTTTCATATTAAGAATAGATTTAGTATTAATCAACTATTTGAGTTTGGAGACTTGACCGCAGGTATATCGAAGCTAATAGGACTTTCTAGTGAAATAATGAGAAATCTGGAAGATGGTATTCCGTGTCGCGTAATGAGAACTCAACAAAAGGGCTGGCGACTAGGAAAAATAAGGCTAAAAGTTGAATTGCAATTTATTCCTGATAAACCAATTGCAAAACACAGTATTGATACTTTTGACAGTCCATTAGACGAAATTCGTAAGATTTCAGAGTTGTAATGTTAATAATCTAGATTGAGTGAGTGAGAAAATACGATAGATCTACTGACTCTGCAAAAGAAACGAGATCTGTAATAGTACTTATTTTTTGTATGGGTAGAAAAAACTGCGAAGCTTTTTCGATCATCGCTGATTGGATGAAGATTAAAATGGCGATCGCTTAGGGTAAATATATACTTAGATCTAAATAAAAATATGTGAGAGATTAAACTTATGACTAGTTTGCTAACACAAGCCTTTGAAAAAGCCCAATCTTTACCAGAATATCTACAAGATGAGTTTGCCGCACAATTTCTTGAAGATATAGAAGATGAGCTGCGGTGGTTACAAACTCTCTCTCAACCGCAACCTATTAAGCTAGATCAACTTGCAAAAAAAGCTTTGCAGAACTCAGTAAATGGACAAACTAAAATTTTGGGTTTTGACCAACTATGAGATCTGAGTTGGATGCAGAATTTATCAAACTTTTTGCCAAACTACCTGAACGGGTTCAAAAAGCAGCTCTTAAAAACTATCAACTTTGGCAGCAAGACCCTAATCATCCTAGTTTAGAGTTTAAAAAGGTAAATGCAAAACAACCCATTTATTCGATTCGAGTCGGCATAGGTAGGCGTGCAGTAGGGATTAAAAAAGATAGTCAAACAATCATTTGGTTTTGGATTGGTTCTCACAGCGAATACGATACCTTACTCAATGACTTATAAAAGAGCGCACTGATGAGATGTTTTAGTATTGTAGAAATACTAGATTTAGACTTTCGCCTTAATCCTGACCAGACTTAGCAAACAACACACCTATGGCAGACAAAACACCGCGCATTAGTATTCCACCAGAAGCTAGAAAATTTGTTTTTGAGCGCAATAATTATCAATGTCAAAGCTGCAACAAAACAGATCTCACTACTAAAACTCTACAAGTCGATCATATTATTCCCTTGGCACAAGGTGGAGCAAATGACCTCAGTAATCTCCAAACACTATGCGAAAAATGTAACCGAGAGAAAAGCGCCAAAATCGATCCACGCTTTCGCAGATTGTATAGTGATTAGTAAAAGCGACGCAAAGCGCCGCTTTTACTTAAACAGGTTGGAAGTAAAATGCAAAGCCTAGAATTGCATAAGTCGCTACGAGCAAAGATCCTTCTAGCCAATTCGATCGCCCATCAGAACTAATTGAATTTGCAATCAGTACTGCCACCGCAACTGCAACTAGCTCAAAGGGATTGAAGTTTAAATCCATTGGCTTGCCCATAAACCAACCGATGATTACTAATAAAGGTGCAACAAATAGGGCGATTTGCATACTTGAACCCACGGCAACTGATACAGAAAGTTCCATTTTGTTCTTCATTGCTACGGTAATTGCCGTCGTATGCTCTGCCGCATTACCAATAATTGGTAGCAAAATTACCCCAGTAAATAGTTCTGTCAATCCTAACTGAGCCGTTGCCTCTTCTAAGGTTCCCACTAAAAGTTCTGACTCTAAAGCGACTAGTAAAGTTACGGCAAATAGAACGGCAATCCATAATTTGAGATTTATCTTTTGGGGATGACCTTCCTCCGCCTCAGCGTCATCTGCCTCCGATTTACCCACATCGTAGAGATAAGCATGGGTTTTCATAGAAAAAAGCAGTGTCAAGCAATAGACAACAATCAATACGATCGCTACAGATATTGATAGTTTTTGTAAGATTTCTTCGCTGATCCCCGCAGTCGTGAAATTGGCAGCCGTCGGCAACAAAATCGCAATTACTGCTAAATTCATCACTGAAGCATTTAACCTCGCCATTGTTGGCTGAAATTCTTGCTCTTTGTAGCGTAGCCCACCCAAAAACATTGAGAGACCCATCACTAGCAAAAGATTACCAATAATTGATCCTGTAATGCTTGCTTTTACAACACTGGTAAATCCTGCATTTAAAGCAACGATCGCAATAATTAGCTCGGTCGCATTCCCAAATGTCGCATTTAATAAACCACCCCATGATGGTCCTAACACTACTGAGATTTCTTCAGTTGCGGTGCTTAACCAAGAGGCTAAGGGCAAAATCGCGATCGCAGAAGTCACAAACACGACCGTAGAATTCCAACCAAGTAAGTGCCCGATTACTGAAATCGGTACAAACGCAAGTAACCCAAAGGAGAAGATTTTCTTAACCATAAACCAGCCTTAGTAGAATCAAGGCTAAATATACCAACAAAACCCAAAAAAGTTAGATAAGGTCGCTTCG